>SXOM01000453.1 GCA_005776735.1 Pseudomonadota bacterium | reverse complement strand
GCGGGGCCAGGTGTGCCGAGGAGCTCGCCCAGTACAACAACGTGAACATCACGGCCGGGAAGAGGACGACGGTCAGGACGTAGCCGATGGCCGGCAGCCACTCGTTTTCGGCCAGGTCGGTGGGGGGTGGGTCGAACAGGACGTGTGCGGTCTGCGGTACGTTCACGACCAGCAGGGCCCCGAGCAGGCCGCCGAAGATCGCGAACTGGTTGTCGTCGAACGAACGCAACAGGCCCCGGCGCGGCGTCGGCTTCCCTCGAAAGGCAAGGGCATGACCGGCCCAGGCGCCGGCGAGGAAGCTGAGGGCGGTCACAACGAACGGCCAACTGGCCAACACGCGCATCATGGTCGGGGCCCTCGGGAACGTCGGATCGGGCGGCGCTGGATTGCGCTCCACGGCGTCCGAACTCCGTGGGTGGCGTGACAAGTAGGCGACGGGCGCGGGAAGAAGTCAACCCGCGGCGCCGGCGAGGTTCCGTTCCCCCCGGGAGAATTTCGCCCAGGTGGCGCGATGCACACGGCGTTCGGGTGCCTTGGCCACCCCGCACGTTGTAGCCGGTCCCGCGCTTGCCCCGGGTCGGCGGTCCGGGGGGGCGTGGGCGGGGTAGGGTGAAGGGGTGACGACCGCGGTCTCCGCCCCCGACTTCTACGCCCGCGCCTACGTGCGCGCGTTGATGGTGGAGTGTGTGCGGGGGGGACTCCCCGCGGATGCGCCGGAGGTGATCCGCGCCGCGTCGGCGGTGGCGTGGCACGTGGAGTCGTGGGTGCGTCCGGGGCGCGCGGCGGCCCTGGCCCAGGAGGCGGCCCGGCGTTTCGACGTGCCCCACGGCGCGGCCCGGGCGATGGCGCGCGAGGCCAGCGACGTCGACCTGCAGCGCCGCATCGAGGAGGTGGTGCTCGCTGGCGTGGAGCCGTTCTGGTTGGGGCGGTACGCGCGGGTGGAGGGCCTCGCCGCCGCCGACCCGCCGGCGCTCCTGGTCGGGTTGGGGGCGCCGCACCCCTTGTTGTGCGCCTACGCGTTGGCGGTGGCCCGGCCGGGCCTGGTGGCGTTGCACGGCCTGTGCACGGCCGCCGAAGCGCCCTGTGCGGCCGATCGGTGGCTACGGGAGCGGTTCACCGAGTGGCGCGAGCGGCTTCCGGTCACCTGGGAGGCCGATCCCGCCTGTGTCGGCGCGGTGCTCCGTTCCGGACGTCCGGTGTACGCGGTGGTGCAGCCTCAGCCGGGCGCGGCCGGGGTGGGGCTGGACGCCCCCACCGTACTCGGCCGACCGTTGACCGCCGTGGTGGCCTCGCTGCCGCCGGGTACGCCGGTTCGAGCCGCCCTGGTGCACCGCGAACGCGACAAACGCTGGTGGGTCGAGGTGACGCCGCCCCTGGTGGGGGCGGCGCTCGTCGACACGTTGTCCGCCCACGTGCGTCGGTGGCCGGCGCAGGTGCTCTCGTGGTTGTCGGCGGCGCGCGACTGAGGAGGATCGCGGCTACCCGGTGCGCGTGCGCGGGGACTCGGCGATGTGCACGTAGGCGGGCGGCACGTTCGCCCATACGATGTCGCTGAGCCGCACCTGCTCGAACCGTTCGTCCAGGAGCGCGCGCATCCCGGCGACCCGCCCGAGCGCCCGGCTGTGCACGTAATGGAAGGTGACCAGCCGCCCGTCCGGCGCGAGGTGGGGCACGAGCGCGTCGAGGATCTCTGCGCTGCGGCGCGTGCTCCACAGCGCCCACGGCAGCCCCGACACGATGCGGTCCACCCGCGTGATGCCCCGGGCTGCGGCCACCTCGGGCAGGCTCTCGGCGGGCCCCGCGACCACCTGGGCGGTGGGAAACCGCTCTTGCAACGAGGCCGCCAGCCCCGTGCTGAGCTCGAACACCAGCAGTGGGTTGTCGGGGTGCCGCTCGACCAACTCGCGCGTGAAGGCGCCGCTACCCCCGCCGAGCTCGACGATGACCTGACCCGGCTGGATCTGCGCGTGGTCGACCATCGCCCTGGCGAGCTGGCGACTGGACGGCGCGATCGCCCCCATCTGGAGCGGGCTGCGGGCGACGTCGCGGAGGAACAGCAGCGTGGACATCGACGGCCCCAGGCGCCGCCAGGGTATCGTCGTGGCGTCGTCCCCACCACGCCGATCGTGCAGCCACGGGGTGCCAGTTGGGGGGCGTGCGGCCCCCGCTGCGCCCTCGCATCACGGACGCGGCGTCGGTCACCGGCGGGGCGGCAAGGGGTTGGGGTGGGCGGGGCCGGGTTCCCGTCCCGAAGGCAGCGGGGTCCGCGCGGCCCCGCGGCACCCGGTGCGACGGAGCGTGGCTCTCCGGGAGGCCCCTCGCACCGCCGCCGGACCGGCCGGCGGACCCGGCCCGACGTGGAGTCGGTCGCGGGCCGGGCCCCGGGGACTCTCGCGGGACTGTTGAACACGCGCGTACGCACGCAAGCAGGCACGCCCACTCGCGCGCGCGTGTGACAAGTTCCGGATGCCGAGCTCCGGTGATGTCGCGACCAGAAACGCAAATGCTCCAAACCAAAACGCAAATACTCCAAAAAATCAAAGAAATCCAAGTTCGAAAATTCTTTGGCCCGCCCCTTGCAGTCGTCGTCGTCGTCGTCGTATACTGTCTGAACACCCTCATGGAGTTGGGTGATGTCGTGTGGTCAAAGTAGTCCGGAAGTGCAAGTCCACCTCGTTGCGGTGTCCACCACCGACGCGTTCCACTGGTTCACGGGCTGGAT
>SXOM01000452.1 GCA_005776735.1 Pseudomonadota bacterium | reverse complement strand
GGCGAGGCAGGCCGCACGCCCGGCGCGCGTGGGCAAGAGCGCGAACGCCCCGTGCGGCACGACGATCTCCGCGACGGCGCCCACGTCGAACTCGCGCATGTCCCCGAGCACCCACCGCACCGACGCGGGCCCGCGCTCGCGGGCTCGGGCCAACATCGGCGCGCTGCGATCGAGCCCGACCACCGGGCGCAACGGCGCCAGCCCCCGGCACACCCGACCGGTGCCGCACCCGAGCACGAGGAGCGGCCCCGGAACCCCGCGGGCCGCGTAGCCGGCGATGTCGCCCGCCGCGTCGCCCAGCTCCAGGTCGTAGAGCACCGGGATGTGCGCGTAGGGGTCGGCGGTGTCGGGTGGGGTCACGGCGCGCTACGCTACCCGCTCGTCCCTGGTCCGTCATGTACACCCTCGCCCTCGCGCTGTTCTGCGCGCCCGCGATCGCGGGCGACCCTCCCCCGCCGCCCCCCGACGAGGAGGATGTCGCCGATCTCGACGCCGAGGAGGGCACCCTGCCCGAGGGCGCGGTGGCCGACGTGATGCAGAAAAACCAGTGGGCGGTCACCGACTGCGTCACCCGGCTCGGCGGCTCGGCGCTCAACGGCCGCGTCGAGTTCACCTGGGAGATCGACCTCGCGGGCAAGGTGCAGAAGCTCAAGGTCAAGGAGAGCACCATCCGCAACCCGCCGCTGCAGGAGTGCCTGCAGAAGTCGATCCAGCGGCTCACCTTCCCGACCCCGCGCGGCGGCGTCGTGCGGGCGTCGCATACGTTCAGCTTCTGAGCCGCGCCCGGTCCGCCAGCCAGGCTTCCCACTGCGCCGGGGTGTTCAGGTTCGCCAGCCGCGTGGGGTCTTCCACCTCGACGAGGCGGGCGTCGCGGAGGCGCTCGTCCAGCCGCAGGTGGGCGTGGGGCGGCTCCAGGCGTACGGGGTGGCCGGGGTGCCCGCGGTACGCGAGCACGGCGGGGCCTTCGCCCGCGCACAGCCGGAGCAGGTCGGCCGTTCGGGCGGGGGGCACGTCGACCGGCGTGAAGAGCGCGGGGCCGCAGGCCTGCAGGCCGAGGTACGCCGACCACGCCGGGTCGGTGCTGGCCCAGTCGGGGTTGATCACCACCCGCACCGTAGCGTCCAGCATCGCGGCGACGGCGGGCGCGTGGGCCCCGAGGACCACGCTCACCCGCAAGCCGAGCGCAGCGAACGCGCGGGCGTGGTGGACCACCAGGGGCACACCGTCCACCTCGAGCAGCGCCTTCGGCCGGCCCATCCGGGTCGATCCGCCGGCGGCGAGCACCAGTGCGTCCTGTACGACAGACCGCGCGCCCCTCACTCCGTGCCCCCGTGTCCGATGAGGGGGTTACATAGCCAGCGCGTCCGAGGACGCGCATGAGGATCGCGTGATCACCAAGACCAAGGGCTGGTTCATCCGGCAAACGCCCATGCTGGCCGACCTGGCCGAGCGTGAGCTCGAGATCCTCGACCAGGTGTCCGAGTCGATGGACCTGCGTCGGCGCACCCGGGTGTGGGAGCCGCGCGACCCGGCCAGCACCATCTACATCGTGCGCGCCGGCATCCTGAAGCTGAGCAAGACCAACGACGAAGGTCGTGAGCTCACGCTCGGCTTCTACACGCGCGACCAGCTCGTGGGCGAGCTCGGCGTGGTCAACGAGGCCCCGCACGACACCACGTGCGAAGCCTACGAAGACACGCAGCTCCTCGCCATCCCCAAGGACGACTTCGTGAAGTTGATGATGCGCCACGCCCCGCTGGCGATGCGCATGATCCGGCTCGTGGGCGAACGCCGCCAGAAGCTCGAGAACCGGGTGGAGAGCCTGCTGTTCAAGAGTGCCCACTCGCGGCTCGCGGCGCTCTTCCTCGACCTGGGCGACGGGTTCGGTGTCCGCGACAGCCGCGGGCGCATCGTGAACCTCAAGCTCACCCACAAGGAGATCGCGAGCCTCATCGGCGCCACGCGCGAAACGGTGAGCTTCGCGATCCTCGACCTGCGCAAGGACGGGCTCATCCAGACCGAGGGCAAGCGCGTCATCCTCATCGACGAGCCCCGGCTCCGCGCGCTCCGCGACGCATGATCCTGTGGTTGGCGGCGTGCCTCCCGCACGGCGCGGTGGGGCGCCCGGTCGAGGAGGCCGCGGCGTACGCCCTGACGGTGGAGGGCGCGACGCACACGCTCACGCGCCAGCACGCGCGCGACTTCCCGGACGGCAGCAGCGGTTGGCTCGTGTGCGTCGACACCGCGCCCACCGCCTGCATCGAGGCACGCACGTTCCCGACCGGCGAGCTCCTGGTGCTGCGCGGCCTGCTCGCGTGGCCCGAAGCGCTGCGCGACACGACGCTCGGCCTGTGGCCGGTCTTGTCGCCGCGGCTCGACACCGAACCCGAGGCCGTCAGCGGCTGGCCGGTGGCGCGACTGGGCCGCGACTCGGTCCGGCTCACCGGCCGGGGACCGTGGTCGCGCCGCGGCGCGGACTGGCGCTGGGCGCCCGCGCTGGCGGTGAGCGGGCCCGGCGGCTGGGTCGTCCGTGGCACCTACGCGTCCGGGGTGC
>SXOM01000451.1 GCA_005776735.1 Pseudomonadota bacterium | reverse complement strand
TGCCGCCCCACGCGCTCGGCGTCGGGGCGAGCCCCCCGCCGCTCGAGCATGCGAGCGCACGCGCGATGCGCCGCGACGAGGCGGCCGGCCCGCGCGGCACGGCGCTCGAGCGACTCGCGGAACATCGCATGGACGAAGCTCCAGCCTGCCCGATCGCGGGTGGCGGCCAGGAGCCCCTCGGCCTGCAGTGTCTCCAACAGCGCCTCGGACGGGTCGAGGTCGGCGACCGCGCAGGCGGCACGCCACTCCTCGGCCTCGACCCGCGCGCCGAGGACCGCCATCAGCTCCACGCTGTGCAACGCCGCTTCGCTCAGCTCGGCCGCGGCGGACTCGACGCGCCGGGTCCACAGGCGCTCCAGGTCGGCCGGGAGTTCCGAGGACTGGCCCGCGCGGAGCCGAACCCCCCGCGGCCCGGTCTCGAGCTGCCGGTGCTGCACGGCGTCGCCCACCAGCTGCAGCGCGAAAAGCAGGTTGCCGCCTGTGCGATGGGCCACGCGGTCCGCGAACTCGGGGTCGAGCCCCAAGTGGTCGACGAGGAGTCCGCGACACGCCCCCTCGCCGAGCGGTGCCAACGCCAGGTCCTCCGCGGCGCCGCCCTCGCGGAGCTCGGCCAGCAGCCCCGCTTCGAGCTGCCCACGCACGAGCAGCTCGTCGGTGTAGGTCACCACGAAGCACGCCGGCAGCGCGGTCGACAAGCACGCACGCACCAGGGTCAGCGCCTCGAGGCTCCCCTGGTGGGCCCCCTCGACGAGGACCACCAACGGCCTCCCCTCCCCGGTCGGGGGCGGGGCGACCACCAGCTGGTGGAGCACCCGCCGGAGGAGCGACAGCCGCTCCGCGCGGGCCAGCGGCGCGCTCGACGCGGACAACCACGCTGCGAGCGCGGCTGCGTCGGCCAGATCGAGCTGCGGTGCGGCCTCCGCGACCGCCGCCGCGCGCACCGCGACCCCCGACGCCGGCAGGCTCATCGCCTGCCGCAGCCCGGCGCGCAGGCCGCCCGCGGTGCCCGCGCCGCCGCTCCCGTACGTCGCGACGATCGGACGCGCCACGCCCAGTTCGCTGCCGGCCTCGACGAGCCAGTGGCCCAGGCGCGAAGCGCCGACACCGCTCGGCCCGTGCACGAGCACGGCGCGCGGCTTGCCCGACTCGTGGGCCTCCCGGAGCCGGGCCCACAAGAACTCCTGCTCGGCCTCGCGCCCGACGACCGGCAGGTTGCGGAGCGCCAGCAGCTCGAGTCCAGCGCCGGTGAGCGCGCGCGGCAACGGCCGCGGTGGGAGAGGCCGGACCGGGAAGGCCGACGGGAGGCTCGACTCGAGCGGCGCGTTCGGCACGGGCTCGGGCCGCGGGACCGCGGGCGCGGCGACCCGCGGCAACGTGACCTCCGACGGCCCGGCGCTGCGGGGCTGCAAGACGATCGGCGCGTGGTCGCCCGCACCGCCCGCCGCGAGCTGCCCCAGGAGCCGCGCCGCATCGGCGGCGTGGCGGATCCGCAGCGCCGGGTCCTTCACCAGGCAGCGACGCAGCCAGGACTCCACGCCCGGCGGAACCGGCGTGATCGGCAAGAGCGCCGGGAGCGGCGCCCCGAGGTGTTGCTCCACGACGGCGTCGGGTGCGCCGGCGAACGGGGGCGCGCCGGTCAGGAGCGCCCACGCGGTGCACCCCACCGCGTAGAGGTCGGTCCACGGGCCGAAGGTCCCGCGAACGGGCGAGATCTGCTCGGGCGCCATGTACGACGGGGTGCCGTAGCTCCCCTCGCCCGCCCGCCCGGCCTTCACCGCATCGACCAGCCAGGCCAGTCCGAAGTCGCCGAGCTTCACGCCCGGACGCACCCCGCCGATGAGCAGGTTGGCCGGCTTGATGTCTCCGTGCACCACCCCGCGGGCATGCGCGTGGGCCAGCCCGGCGAGGACGTCGAGGAGCGCCTCGCGCACCGCGTTCCACGTCATCGCGCCCGCGCGGTCGCGCAGGGTCCCGCCGTCGGCGTACTCCATCGCGATCCAGGTGGTTCCCGGCACCAATCGGCCGCCCGAGGCGGCGGCGGTGGCCGCGCTCACCTCCCCGGTGCCGTAGACGTAGACGATGTTCGGGTGGTCCAGGCCCGCGGCCGCGCGCAGCTCGGCACGAAGGGCCTGGCGCGCGCCGGGGTCGCTGGCGGCCTGGACGCCGAGCACCTTGACCGCGGCCGGCACGCGGGCGCGGGCGTGGACGGCACGCCACACCGCCCCGAACCCGCCGGTGCCGACGACCTCGTGGAGCTCGAAGGCGCCCAGGGTCAACGTCGCGGGCCGTGTCATCCCGCCAACGTGACCCGGCCCCGCACGCGCGGCGACCCGGATAGCGGCGCGCGGATGTCGCCCCCCGCCCTCGCCCGCCCGTACCGCGTCGCTGATTTCACCCGCGTGCTCGCGGGCCCGTGGGCGACGCAGATCCTCGCGGACCAGGGCTTCGACGTGGTGAAGGTCGAAGCGCTCGACGGCGACGAGACCCGGCGCTTCGCGCCGACGGTCGATGGCCACAGCGTCTACTTCGCCTGTACCAACCGCAACAAGCGGTCGATCTGCATCGACCTCGGCCACGCTGCCGGGCAAGAGGTCGCGCGCCGCCTCATCGACTGGGCCGACGTGGTGGTCGAGAACTTCCGTCCTGGCGTGATGGCCCGGTTTGGCCTCGACCATTCGCAAGTCGGCCGTCCCGACCACGTCTGGGTGGGCATCAGCGCGTTCGGGGCAGAAAATGGTGGCGCCGGCTACGACCTGGTGCTCCAGTCCGTCGGGGGCATCACCTCGCTCACCGGCGACCCGCCCGCCAAGGCGGGGCCGTCCATCGCGGACCTCGCCACCGCCAACGTCGCCGTCCAGGGGGTCCTCTTCGCCCTGCTGGAGCGGGAGCGGACGGGCCTCGGCCGTCACGTCGACCTGTCGATGCTCGACGTCCAGCACGCTTTGCTCGCGTACTACGCCAGCGCCTCCCTCAACGCGGGCGCCTCGCCGCCGCCGCCGAGCAACGCGCACCCGTCGATCGCGCCCTACAACCTGTACCGGTGTGGCGAGGGCTGGCTCGCGGTGTGTTGTGCGAACGAGCCGCTCTGGCGCCGCCTCCCGGCGGCGCTGGCCCTCCCGGACGACCCGGCGTGGGCGTCGCTCGGGGCCCGGGTGGCGGATCGTCGCCGCCTGGACGCCGCGATCACGGCCGCGCTCGCGAGCGACACCGCCGCGGCCTGGGCCGACCGGCTCGGCGCCGCGGGCGTGCCCTGTGGTCCCTCGCTCGACGTGGCCGCGTCATTGGCGCACCCCCCCGCCCGACGCCTGCAGACCGGCCGCTGGGTGCAACCTCGCCCCCCGCTCGGGATCCGCCAGAACCGCCCTCCGCCCGAGCTCGGCGAGCACACCGACGAGGTGCTCGCCGAGCTCGGGTACGGCCCTGCCGAGGCTGCCGAGCGGCACGCGATCCGCGCCGGGGGCGGCGCGCGTCCGGGCGCTGCCCCGCGCCCGTCCCGAGCTCGGTCGGGGCCGCCGGGCAGCGCGCGGCCACCGG
>SXOM01000450.1 GCA_005776735.1 Pseudomonadota bacterium | reverse complement strand
CTCTTTGGCCACCACGTGGAGCTGCTCGATGGCGGCAGGCCGATAGACATCTGCGGGGACCAGGATTGGGCTTCGCCCCAGCTTCTTGAGAAACTTCCCAAGCTTGCCGCAGGAGGTGGTCTTCCCAGCACCCTGGAGACCAAGGAGCAAGATGCTCGCCGTTCGCTCGCGCAGGTCAAGCTCTCGACCTGAGCCGCCAAGCGCCTCGGTGAGCGCCGCACGGTCGCCGCCCGCGGCGACCGCTTCGTCGACGCGGCGGGCGTGCAGGCGGCGGGTGTGCGCGACCGTGCTCGGGTGGACCTGCACGTAGCGGAGCACCCGGTCGCGCAGGCGTTGGGGGGTGAGGGGCGGCGGCGCGTGGGACATCCCGCCGAGGTAGGCACCGCCCGGGTCGGTGGCTACACTCCCGGACGACGGAACCGCCGTCCGCCCCCGTTGTCGGAGACCGTGTGACCCCCGAAGCCCGGAAAGTCGAAGCCCTCCTCGCCCTGGGTCGCGCCGACGAAGCGGCCTCGCTCGCCGAGAGCCTGCCGGAACGGGAGGTGCCCACGCCCGAGTTCCTCCGCCTTCGCGGCCGCGCGTTGCGGGCGGCGGGGCGGTTGTTCGACGCCGAGGGCAGCTTTCGGGAGGCGCTGGCGCTCGCCCCGGGCGAAGCGGGCCTGCTCGCCGACCTCGCCACGACGCTCCTCGGTCAGAAGCGCCACCGGGAGGCCCTCGCGTTCGCGCGCGAAGCGATGGCCGTGCGCCCCGACGTGGCCGCGTTCCACGCCCTGGTGGGCGTGCTCGCCGAAGCGCTCGGACTCGACGAGGAGGCGGAGCGTGAGCTCGGCGCGGCGCGGGCGCTGTCGCCCCGCGATGCCGAGTCGCACGTGGTCTACGGGTTTCACGTCCTGCGCCAGGGCCGCGCCGCCGAAGCCGAGGCCGCCTTCCGCGACGCGCTCCGCGCCGACCCGCAGCGCTCCGAAGCCCACCACGGGCTCGCCCGTTCGCTCGCCGACGCCGGGCGCCGCGACGAGGCCAAGGTGGCCTGGGCCGACGCGCTGGCGCTCGACCCCAACCTGGTCGACCTGCGCCTGTCCCAGAAGTTGTCGCCGCTCCCGGCCGCCGACTGGCGGCATGCCATCGCCGACATGCCGCACTGGCTCAGCTACGGTTTTGCCGTGGGTGGGATGATGTCGGCGTTGCTTTTCCCATGGCTCGCGCTCCCGGCCTTCGCGGCGGCGCTGGTCGGTCCGGTCATGCGCTTCTGGCTCCAGAAGCAGGAGGAGTCATGAGCTCAGCCGTCTCCGCGCTGCGCGAGGCGCTCGCCGTCTCGCCGGACAACGTCCCCTTGCGGGTGCACCTCGCACGCATGCTGGTCGAGGTGGGCCGCGCCGAAGAGGCCCTGTTCGAAGCGCGCGCCGCGGTCGCGCGCGACCCCGAGCGCATCGACGCGCGCGAGGTGCTCGGCGCGGCAGCGGGGGCTCTCGGCGACGACGCGGCGCTCGTCGAGGCGTGGTTCCCGATCCGCGCGCAGCTCGGCGCCGACGAGGTCCGCGTGCTCGCGCTCGCGGCGGCGCGCGCCGGAAAGCTCGATGCGGCGCGTGAAGCCTACGCCGTGCTGCATTCGCTCGACACCGCGGTCCACGACCTCGAGCTCGACCGTGCCATGCGCACCGCGCCCCCGCCGGCACCCGCGGCGGTCGAGCCCGCACCGGCCCGCACGAGCCCGGTGCGCACGTTGCCGCCCGCGCCCCCGCGCCCGGCCGAGTCCCCCACCGCGGAGCCGATGCCGCGGGGTACGCGCCCCACCGTCACCTTCGCCGACGTGGGCGGGCTCGAGGCGCTCAAAGAGCGCCTGCGCATGGACATCGTGTACCCGCTGCAGCGCCCGGACCTGTTCCGCGCCTACGGCAAGCGCATCGGCGGCGGCGTGCTGCTCTACGGTCCGCCGGGCTGCGGCAAGACCCACCTCGCGCGGGCGGCGGCGGGGGAGTGTGGCGCGAAGTTCTACGTGGTCGAGATCCAGGCGGTCCTCGACATGTGGCTCGGAGAGTCCGAGAAGCGCCTCCACGCCATCTTCGAGGAGGCTCGGGCCAACGCGCCGAGCATCGTGTTCTTCGACGAGATCGAGGCCATCGGCGGGGCGCGCCACCAGCTCAAGCACGGCCCCGGCCGGCGCCTGGTCAACCAGCTCCTCGCCGAGCTCGACGGCGCCGGCGCGAGCAACGAGGCGGTCCTGGTCATCGGCGCGACCAACGCCCCGTGGGACGTCGACCCCGCGCTCCGCCGCCCCGGACGGTTCGACCGCGTGGTCTTCGTGCCCCCGCCCGACGCCACCGCGCGCGAGAACGTCCTCCGTCTCGCGCTGCGCGAGCGCCCCACCGAGGCCCTCGAGCTCGGGAGCATCGCCCGCCGGTGCCTCCGCTTCTCCGGCGCCGACATGCACCACCTCGTCGAGGTGGCCAGCGAACGGGCGCTCGGCGAAGCCCTGCGCACCGGGAAGGTCCGCCCGATCACCCAGTCCGACCTCCTGGCGTCGCTGGACAAGGTCAAGCCCACCACGACGGAGTGGATCGAGACCGCCCGCCGGTACGTCAGCTACGCCAACCAGGCGGGCCTCTACGACGACGTCGGCGCCTACCTCCGCAGCCTCGAGGCCTGAGCACCGGGCCGGGACCAAAATCGGGTAGGATGTCCGGATGTTCCCCACGCTCCTGGTCCTCGCCGCCTGCGCCACTCCCGAGCCCGACCCCGACACCGGCGCCCCCGAAGACACGGCTGACACCGGCGACACGGCCGTGGTCGATCCGCGCTGCCCGCTTGTGCCCGAGGCCGAGTGGCTGGTGCAGGATTGGAGCAACGGCGCGGCGTCCAACTCGATGGCGCGGTGGGAAGAGTCGGAGTTCAAGGGCGCAGAGGGAACCTACAACCTGTATACCGAGCCGGGTTGGGAGGCCGTCCGCTTCGAGATGGACGCGCCGGTGTGTGTGCACGCGGTCGAGGTCGCGTGGGCCGAGCTCCCCGATGGTGCGGCGACGCTCCCCTTCGGCTTGTACGCCGACTTCGGGCACAACGGGTTCGACTTTCACCCCGACCAGCCCCTGTGGGAGGGCGAGCTCGCGGTGGGGGAGGCCGACGCGTGGCAACGCCAGGTGCTCGACGTACCGGTGTTCTTCGCGGGGCCGGGGTTGTTCTACGGGGCGAGCTGGCGCGAGGGTGAGGCGGGCCCTTCGCTGGCGTTGGACGGGGACTATCTCGACGACGGAGACTGTGCGAGTTGGGACGAGTGCCACAGCTCGGTGAACTACCCGGGGGCCGACGCCAAGTCCTACTACAACGGGATCACCTTCGCGTGGCCGTACGACTTCCTCGTGCGGGTGCACTACACCGTGCAGGAGGAGTTCGACGCGGCCGACGCCTGGTTCCAGGTCGATCCGGTCGTGAGCGCATCGGCCAACGTCTCGTGGGGCGACTACGACGACGACGGCGACGACGACCTGATGACCAACGGGCCCACGCTCTACCGCAACGATGGGGGTGCGTTCACCGACGTCACCGCTGCGTCGGGGGTGTCGGCGCCGGGAATCTATGCGTCGGGCGGCGTGTGGGGCGACTACGACAATGACGGTTGTCTGGACTATTTCGGCTTCGGCGCCAGCACGAGCCAGGGCGACCTGCTCCTGCACGCCAACTGCGACGGGACGTTCACCGATGTCACCGCGGCCTCGGGGATCAGCGACTGGCAGTCCGACCGAAGCTGTGCGGGCGGCGACGACCCCGAGTACTCGCCCACGGCCGGCGGCACGTGGACCGACTTCGACAACGACGGGCTCCTCGACCTGGTCCAGGCCAACTTCCTGTGTTTCGACAGCTACACGTTCTACCCCGACCGGTTCTGGCACAACCTCGGCGACGGCACGTTCGAGCCGTGGGGCGAGGACCGCGGCATCGACACCGACTGGCTCGCCGGTCGCGGTGCCGAGACGATCGACGCCGACCTCGACGGCGACCTCGACGTGTCGATTGTCAACTACGTCCTGCAACGCAACCTGTACTACCAGAACGTCGAGGGTACCGAGTTCGCCGACGAGGCGTCCGCGTTGGGGTTGCGCGGCGACGAGACGCGGAAGGCGGGCACCACCTACTACGGCCACAGTATCGGCGTGAAGTGGGGGGACCTCGACAATGACCTCGACTGGGACGTCGTCGTGGGCCAGCTCGCGCATCCGCGGTTCTACGACTTCTCCGACAAGACCGACGTGCTGTTGCAGGACGCGGGGGTGTGGACGAACACGTTCGCCACCAGCGGGGTCGAGTACCACGAAACCCACTCCAACCCGTCGCTCTTGGACATCGAGAACGACGGCGACCTGGACCTGTTCATCACCGAGGTCTACGCCGGTCGGCCCACCGACGTGTACACCAACGCGGGCGACGCGACGTTCACCAAGGCGAGGATGTACGCTGGGATCACCACCGAGAACGGGTGGGGGAGCGCGGCGTCGGACTACGACCGGGACGGCGACCAGGACTACCTGGCCTACTCGCTGTACCGCAACGACGTCGCTTCGGGGCACTGGGTGGAGCTCCGGCTGGTGGGCGACGTGGCGAGCAACCGCAGCGCCATCGGGGCGATCGCGTGGGTCACCGCGGGCGGGGTCACGCGCATGCGCAGCGTGTCCGGGGGGAATGGAACGGGGTGTCAGGACAGTCAGACCCTGCACTTCGGGCTTGGCGAAGCCGACACCGTCGAGGCGGTGGAGGTGTGGTACCCCGGCGGCGAGACGGTCACCTACACCGGGGTCACCGCCGACGGCGCGTGGCGCCTGACCGAGAGCGGCGCCGTCTCCGCGCTCTGAGTTCGGTTGGGCGTCGCGCCGCGACCGTCCGCGTCGAGCGGCTGGGGCGGGCGCGCGCCGCGTCGCGCCCCCAAACCCGCTCGGAGTCGGTGCAGCGCCGACGGAATGGGTGTCGCCCCCCCAAACCCGCTCGGAGTTCGACATCGCCACGCCCGCCGACCGGAGTCGGTGCAGTGAGCCCTTCGCGGTTCGGCGTCCCCCCGTTGTGCCAAACGCCTCCGCTCGGTGGCCGGTTCGGTGACGCGGCGGGTGACGGGTCGGGTGGAATTGGCCGAGCGGAGCGCCGGTTCGCCGCTTGCGGCGAACTGGCGGGGGAGCGAGCGCCAATTTCACCCGGCCCGGCAGGACCCGGGGGTGACCTCGTT
>SXOM01000449.1 GCA_005776735.1 Pseudomonadota bacterium | reverse complement strand
GGCGGCGGCCCGCCCGGACCCGGACCGGGACCGCCCCCGGGCGGCCGCCCGCCCCCAGGGGGAGCGGTGCCCAGCGGCGCCTTCTGCGTCGGCGCGTTGACCCCCGCGCCCTGCCCCTTCCGGAGCAGGAGCGAGCCGCCGGGGAGCAGCTCCACGTCGAGCTCGACGCGGTCCCCCGCCCGGAGCGGGATCGGCGCCTGCGCCGCCTGGAGCGCGCCGAGCTCCATCGCCGACGGGTCGTCCCGCATCGTGCCGGCGAGCGCCACCGACGTGAGCTCCACCGGCTGGCCGGCCAGCGCCCACACGCCCCCGCCTTCGTCACGGGTGCCCGCCCAGCCCCACCACGCGGCGAAGACCAGCCCCGCCAGCCCGAGCCCCGCCAGCCCCTCCGCGCGCCCCGGCTTCATGGCTGCACGTCCTTGGCACACCGGAACCCGCTGGTCTTGCGGCGCAGCTCGACGGGGAAGCTGTTGTGGCTCATCGCGAGGTTGGGTCGCGGGTCGGCGAAGTAGGCGAACCCGAGCGCCCCGGCGTAGAGCCCCAAGCGCGGCGTGCGCGGATCGCGGCGGGTCGCCGCGTCGGCGAAGCGGACCTCGTCCCAGCTCCGCACCCGCACGTCGGCCACCCACTCCCAGGCGTTCCCGAACAGGTCGTCGGCGCCGTAGCGGCTGCGGCCCCCCGGGAAGCTGCCGACCGGTGAAGTCGTCCGGAAGCCGTCGGCGTCGTCGTAGAAGGGCTCCTGGAGCTGCCCGCGGTTCATGCGCCCCTCTTCGTAGGCGTCCCCCCACGGGTACGCCGTCTCGGTGTCGAACGGCCCGTGGGCCGCCAACCGCCACTCCGCCTCGGTCGGGAGCCGCGCCCCGCGCCACGCGCAGTACTCCCGCGCGTCGTACCAGTTGGTGAGCACGACCGGGTGGTCCTCGGTGCCGGCCGGCGGCGTGGGACCGTCCCAGTTCCACTCGGCCTCGGCCCACGCCTCCTCGACGTGCGGCGGCCGGTAGCCGGTGGCCGCGAGGAACGCGCCGTACGCCGCGCGCGTGACCTCGGTGGTGTCGATCCAGAAGGCCGACACCGCGCCCCGCTGCGTCGACAGGGCCTGGTGGGCGAGCGCCGGACACCCGCCCGACCCGACCTCGGCGTCGGTGCACACGAAGTCCGGCAGCGGGGCCTCGGCCTTGGGCGGCAGGCCGCCGTGCGGTCCCGGCGGCGGCCCCCCCGCACCTCCCGGCGGCGGCCCGTGCGGTCCGCCCTTGCCGCCCGGGTGGTGCGGGGCGCCGGCCGGCGGCCCCTGGGGCGTCGACGCCTCCGGCGCGCCCAGGCGCACGTCGGCGGCGGGCACCTTCACCATCCCCGCGAGCTCGCCCGTGCCGTGCTCGACGATCACCACCGTGGCGGGGGCCTCCGCCGGGGGCGACGCGCACGCTGACCACAGGACCATCATGGGGCGTACACGCAACGGAACCCGACCGTGAGCCGCGGCTCGTCGGGGCGCACCGGCTCACGGTGGGCACACCCCGCGTAGGACGGGAGGTTCATGTACGAGCCGCCACGGACCGGCCGCCACGGCGACGGACCGGTCCCCACCGGGTCGGCCGCGCCCGCGTGCGCGTAGCCATCGGCCCGATAGGCGTCGCGTGTCCACTCCCACACGTTGCCGTACATGTCCGACAAGCCGAAGACGTTCTTCGGAGAGGAGTTTTGGACCGGATGGGTGTACACCCCGGGGAGGTTGCCGTACTTGCCCTCCTCGTACCACCACGCCACCCCCGACTCCTGTGCCGGGGGCGCCGGCCGCGGGTCGACCCCGCACGCCGCGCGCTCCCACTGCGCCTCGGTGGGGAGGTGGCCGCCGGCACAGACGCAGAACGCCTCGGCCTCGTACCAGGACACCGCCACGACCGGGTGGTCCGCCGACCGCCCCGACGCGCGCGCGGTGGCCCCCGCGCCGGTGGGGTGCGCCTCGCGCCAACTCCGCCCTTCCTTCGACCAGCACCCGTCGTCGCCCCAGCCCGGACCGGAGGCGAACCGCTCGAACGCCGCGACGCTGACCTCGCTCCGGTCGATCCGGAACGCGGACACCGCCACCTCGCGGACCGGCCGCGCGTCGGGCATGTCGGCGTCGCCCATGCGGAAGCGGCCCGCCGGGATCAACACGGTCGGGTCGGTCGCCTCGGGCGTCGCACCGAGCAGGAGCACCAGGGCCAGCACGGACCCAGCCTATCACGCGGCGCACCGCGGTCCGGCCTACGCGCGCCTCGGGACGGGCCTACCGCGGTGCCCACCAGACGAATAGCCCCGGGGACATGAAGTCCCTGGTCAGCCTCCGCGTCAACGGTGAGGACCTCGAGCTGGCGGTGCCCGAGGCGTGGACCTTGCTCGAGGCGCTGCGGTACGGCGCCGGCCTCACCGGCACCAAGCAGGGCTGCGACAAGGGCGACTGCGGCGCGTGCACCGTGCTGGTCGACGGCAAGCCGGTGCTGAGCTGTCTCACGCTGGCTCACGCCGTGCGCGGCGAGATCACCACGATCGAAGGGCTCGCCTCCCCCGCCGGTCCGGATCCGGTGCAGCGCGCGTTCGACGTCACCGGCGCGCTCCAGTGTGGGTTCTGCCAGCCGGGCATGATCCTCTCCGCCAAGGCGCTCCTGGCTCACAGCCCCGACCCGACCGACGCCGAGATGCGCGAGGCCCTCAGCGGCAACCTGTGCCGCTGCACCGGGTACACCAAGATCTTCGAGGCGGTGAGGCTGGCGGCGCGGGGCGTCGATCGCCACGTTCCCGTCCGGTACGGCACGCCGGCGCCGGGGTTCGACGTCATCGGCGCGCGCGGGCGCAAGGCGGACGCCATCCACAAGGCCACGGGCGAGGCGGTGTACACCGACGATCTCGCGCTCCCACGCATGGCGCACGGCAAGATCCTCCGGTCGCCCCACGCACACGCACGCCTGCTCGCCGTCGACACCCGCGCGGCCGAAGCGATGCCGGGGGTCTTCGCCGTGGTCACGGGCGCGGACCTGCCCACGCCGTACTGCATCATCCCCTGGACCCCCGACGAGACCGCGCTCGCGGTCGGGAAGGTGCGCTACATCGGCGAGGGCGTGGCCGCCGTCGCCGCGGTCGACGAGGAGACCGCCAACCGGGCGCTGGCCGCGATCCGCGTCAGCTACGAGCCGCTCCCCATCGTGAAGGACGCCGAGGCGGCCATCGCCCCGGGCGCGCCGTTGGTGCACGAGTTGGACTGGAAGGGGCGGCCGTGGCCGGACAACGTGTGCAAGGACGTCGACCTGCGGTTCGGAGACGTGGAAGCGGGGTTCGCCGCCGCCGACGCGGTGGTCGAAGATCGCTGGTTCTACGAGGGCAGCACCCACGCCGCGATCGAGCCGCACTGTGCGGTGGCCCAGTGGTCGGCCGACGAGCGGCTCACCGTGTGGTCCGCTTCGCAGGTGACCCACTACCTGCACCGGGAGCTCGCCAAGGTGCTCGGGATCGGCGCCGAGCGGGTGCGCGTCATCCAACCGGTCCTGGGCGGGGCGTTCGGCGGGAAGTCCGAACCGTTCGACCTGGAGTTCTGCGTCGCGGCGCTCTCGAAGAAGGCGGGGCGGCCGGTGAAGATCCTCTACACCCGCGAAGAGGTGTTCTACGCCCACCGCGGACGGCACCCCATGGACATGGCGTTCAAGGTGGCCGGCACCAAGGATGGGCGAATCACCGCCGTTGAAAGCGATATCCTCATCGACGGGGGCGCCTACCACAGCTTCGGCCTGGTCACGACCTACTACTCCGGTCAACTGCTGACCGGGCCCGTCGGTTTCGAGAGTTACCACTTCCGTTCTCGCCGGGTGTACACCAACAAGCCCTGCTGCGGTCCCAAGCGTGGCCACGGGAGCGTCCAGCCCCGGTTCGCGTTCGAGTGTGCGGTCGACGAGCTCGCCGATCGCCTCGGGCTGGACCCCATCGAGATGCGTCGGAAGAACCTGGTCAGCGCGGGCGAGCGTACGGTCAACGGCCAGCTCGTCACCTCCTCGGGCATCGCCGCGTGCCTGGACGCGGTCGAGGCGGCGAGCGGGTGGAAGGATCGACGCGGAAAACTCGGCCGCGGACGCGGGCTCGGCGTCGCCACGAGCATGTACATCTCCGGCACCGCCTACCCGATCTATCCCAACGAGATGCCGCAGTCCGGGGTGCTCCTCCGCGCCGATCGGAGCGGCAAGATCACCGTCTTCTGCGGGGCCAACGACATCGGGCAGGGCAGCGACGGGATGCTCGCCTACGTCGTGGCCGAGGAGACCGGGGTGTCGCCCGACGACATCACCGTCGTGTCGGGCGACACCGAGCTCACGCCGGTCGACCTCGGGAGCTACTCGAGCCGGGTCACGTTCATGGCCGGCATCGCCGCCCAGGAGGCGGGCGCGGCCATGGGCCAGAAGCTCCGCGAGGCGGTGGCGGCGACGTGGAAGGTCGAAATCGGACGTGTGGGCAAGGGATATGGGTTCTTCTTTGACCAGGAAGACCGATCGCGTCAGCTCTCGGCGCGGGAGGCGCTCATCCTCGCCGAGGCCGCGGCCGGCACCCCGCTCTCGGCGGCGGGCGGCTACCGCACCCGCAAGGTGGGCGGCGACTACCGCGGCGGCACCATCGGTGCGTCGCCGGCCTACTCCGCCACCGCCCACGTGTGCGAGGTGAGCGTAGACCCCGAGACCGGCATCGTCCGCGTCGAGAAGGTGTGGGCGGCGCACGACTGCGGGCGCGCGCTCAACCCGCAGATCGTCGAAGGCCAGATCGAGGGCTCGGTGTACATGGGCTACGCCGAGGCGCTGATGGAGGCCCACACCTTCGACGAGCGCGGGCTGCATTCGGGGCCCAATCTCCTCGACTACCGCATCCCGACGAGCAAGGAAACGCCTGAGATTCTTGCTCATATCGTCGAGTCGATGGACCCCGGCGGCCCGTACGGGGCCAAGGAGGCGGGGGAAGGCCCGCTGCACCCGATCATCCCCGCCATCGCCAACGCCATCGCCGACGCGGTCGGCGTTCGCCTCCGCCGCATCCCGTTCACGCCCGACCGG
Organism: Pseudomonadota bacterium; assembly: GCA_005776735.1. GTDB lineage: Bacteria > Myxococcota_A > UBA796 > UBA796 > SXON01 > SXON01. The sequence continues at coordinate 6,496 of SXOM01000449.1, read as the reverse complement.
GTGCTCGCCGCCATCCGCGCCCAAGGGAGGTCCTGATGCTCCGGATGCAGGGATTCACCTACCGACACGCCCGGTCCTGGCCCGAGGCGCTCGCGCTGTGGTCCTCGAGCCCCGACGCCCGCTACGTCGCCGGCGGCACCGACCTGCTGCCCAACGTGAAACACGGCCTGTTCCGGCCCTCGGTGCTCGTCGGCCTCGGTGGCATCCCCGGGGGCGTCCGTGAGGCCGACGGCGCCGTGGTCATCGGGGCGATGACCCGCCTGGACGAGCTGGCCGCCGACCCGGTGGTGCGCAGCGTATTGCCGCCCCTGGCGGCGGCCGCGGGCGTGGTGGCAGGTCCGCAGCTCCGTGCGATGGCCACCGTCGGCGGCAACGTGATGCTCGACACGCGCTGCCTGTACTACAACCAGACCGAGTTCTGGCGCGGGGCGCTCGGCCACTGCCTGAAGGCGGAGGGCACGTGGTGCCACGTGGTCGGCGGCCCGAAGACGTGCGTTGCGACGCAGTCCAGCGACACGGTCCCGGTGCTCTTGGCGCTCGACGCGCGCCTGCGCGTCTTGGGGAGCGGCGGGATGCGCGAGCTGCCCCTGCGAGAGCTGTACCGGTTCAACGGGATGGATCACCTCTCCCTCGCACCGGGCGAGCTCCTGACCGAGATCGTGGTCCCCGCGCCCGGCCCGGGGTTCCGCGGCGCCTACGAGAAGGTGCGGACGCGCGACAGCATCGACTTTCCGCTCCTCGGCGTGGCGGTGTGCGGGCGGTGGGACGGCCGAAACCCGCTCACGCTCGAGATCGTCGTGGGCGCCGCCAGCCCCCAACCCAAGCCGCTGCGCGGGCTGGAGCCGTTCTTGGGCGCGCCGCTGGACGACGTCGCGATCTCCACGATCGCCGACCTCGTCCACAAGCAGACCCGCCCCCAGGGCAGCGTGGCCGGCGACGTCGTGTGGCGTCGGCAGATGGCCGCGGTGACCACCGGGAGGGTGCTGCGGGCGCTCGCGGCGGGCTGAGGTTCAGCGCGCCGCGGCGTAGGCGGCGGCGTCGGCCCCGGCGACCAGGCCGCCGTAGTAGCAGGCCCCGACGCTGCCATCGAAGCCGGTCCCCGAGCCCCCGCCGGGCACCATCCCCGCCACCTCTCCGACCGCCCAGAGGCCGGGCACTTCGGCGCCGGCCTCGGTGAGCACCCGGCCCTGCACGTCGGTGCGGACGCCCCCGAAGTTCTTGGCGAGCCCGGGCCGCAGCGCGGCCACGACCCAGTGCGCCCCGTCCACCATGTCGGAGACCGCGAGCGTCTGGCCGCCCACCGGGTCGGGCGCGCCCGCGAGCGCCAGGTCGTTGTAGTCGTTGAGCTCGGTGATCGCGTCGACCGAGATGCCCGACATCGTGACCGCATCAGCCAGGTTGTCCGCGGCGAAGACGTCCCCCGAGCCGAACGCGATCACCTCGTCGGCGGTGTACCGCTCCGGGTCCACGGGGTCGGCCCAGTTGAAGCCGGGCGGCGAGAACGTGACGACGTCCATCTCGTCGTAGGCGCTGAGGATCCACACCCCGGTCGCCGGCGCCGAGGCGATGATGTCGTAGCTGCCGAGCGAACCCTCCGCGACGAAGCGGCGCCCGTCGGCGCCGACGAGGATGTAGGCGGGGACCTCGAGGAGGAGCGCCTCACCGGAGGCGCGGGGGTCGGGCACCGAGTGCACGTACACGCCCATCACCTCGGGCGCGTGCCAGTCGGCGGCCACCTGCTCCATGAACGGCACCGCGTCGCCGGTGGAGCCGGGGTTGGTCTCGTAGACGGGGCCGAGCGCGGCCACCTCGGGACGGTACCGGGCCACGGTGTCCAGGTCGCGCAAGAACCCCCCGGTCGCGATGACGACGGCGTCGGCGCCGTACCGCTTCGTCTCCCCGCCGACCTCGACGGTGACGCCGACCACCGCGCCCCGGTACTGGATCGGGTCGAGCACCGTGGTGCTGGGGCGCACGTCCAGCCCGCTCTCCCCCACCGCGATCTCGAACGGCGAGAGGTCCCCCGGCCAGCCGAGCCGGTGCGTACGGGTGATCTCGCCCTCCTCCGCTTCGGCCCCGAGCATGACCACCTCGCCGCCGTGGGCCACGATCCACTCCAACGTGGCCGCGCTGCCCTCGATGAACCGCGTGACGCTGTCGGTGGTGCCGTCCACGCCGGTCTTCTCGGTCCACGCGGCCTGGGCCAGGGCCAACGAGTCCTCCATCCCTTCGTCGACCTGCCATTGGGTCATCGCCCCGTAGGCGATGCCCCCCAGGCGCATGCCCAGCCCCGGCGTCTCGACCTTCTCGAGCAGGACGACGTGCGCCCCCGCGTCGATGGCGCTGAGCGCCGTCGCGGTGCCGGCCGGCCCGCTCCCGACCACGATCACGTCGAAGCTCTCGTCGAAGGTCGGCGGCGCCTCGCCGGTGTCGCCGGTGTCGCCGGTGTCGCCGGTGTCGGCGCTGTCGGCGCTGTCGGCGCTGTCGGCGCTGTCGGCGCTGTCGCCGGTGTCAGCGGTGTCGGCGGTGACGTCGCCCTGCGAGGCGGGGTCGTCGACCGTCGGGACGGGCACAGACGAACATGCGGTGAAGAGGATCGCGAGCACGCCGCAATTGTACAGAACTTGTCAACGGCGACAAGAGGGGCGGCCGAAGTCTTCAGCCCGCGAACCGGATGACCGCCTTGGGGTGCCGGGAGATAACCCCCTCAAACGCAGACTTCTCCCACGCGTCGATGTCGACGATGGTGTCGTTGCCGCGCTCGAGGATGGTGTTCCAGATCGCGTCCTGGATGCCGTTGGACCGGTCCTCCAGGAGCCGCTGGGTGATCTCCCACGTGCCGAAGATGCGCCGCCCCACGATGCCGTGGAGCTGGATGCCGTCCATCACCAGGCGGTGCACGTCCTCGACCACGGCGTCGCCGTTTTTGACGCCGAACAGGACCACGTGCCCGCCACGGCGCACGGCCTTGATGGCGTTGTTCATCGAGCTGTTGAAGCCCGCCATCTCCATGGCCACGTCGACCCCGACGCCGCCGGTGAGCTCGCGGATGGCCGCGCGGAGCTCGGGGTCGGACCCGTGCGGCCGGGCGGGGTTCGCGGGGCCGGGCGTGAGCACCACGTCGCAGCCCAGCTCGCGCGCCATCTGGGCATGCTTGGGATCGACCTCGACGCCGATGATGCGCGTGGCCCCCATGCCGCGCGCGATGAGCACCGCGAACAGGCCGATGGTGCCGCACCCGAAGATGGCGACGGTCTTTCCGCGGAGGTCGGTGGCCTGGCACGCGTGCACCGCGTTGCCGAACGGCTCCTGGACCGCAGCCACCTCGGGACGAATCTTCTCGAGGTTGGTCGGCCACAGGGCCTTGGCCGGGAGCTTGAGGAACTCGGCAAAGCACCCGTCCATCGAGATGCCGATGATCTTGTCCTTCTGGCACACGTGGCTGTCGCCGACCCGGCACTGGTAGCAGGTGCCGCAGATGATGTGCGACTCGGTGCTGACGATGTCGCCCGGCTTGTAGCCGTACTTCGGGCCCACCTTCACGCCGACCGCCACGATCTCCCCGAGCAGCTCGTGCCCGATGACGCGCGTGGTGCGCGCCTCTTCGGCCAGCGAACCCTGGATCATGTCGCCGAACGCCTTGCGCCACCAGATGCCGCGGTCGCTCCCGCAGAACCCGGCGTACTTGACCTTGATGAGCACGCTGGCGTGGTCGGCCTCGGCGTCGAAGGCCGGGACCGGCACCCGGTCCTTGACCATGCCGACCGAACGCTCCCAGCCGTCGCGCACGGTGTCGAAGGTCAGCGCGGTCATCGTCGCGGTCATGGCAGGCTCCGGAGGCCGGTGGCCTTATCGCGTCGCCCCCGCGTCGATCCACGCGCCGATGGCCTCGACCTCGCCCGCATCCAGGGGCGGATACCAGACCGGCATCCGCGAGCCGTACGTCCCCCCGTCGATGAGCTTCTGGTACAGGTACGAACCGGCCGCGTCGCCCGGCACCACCAACGCACCCGCACCTTCGTCCGCCAACCACGATTCGTGGACCTCGTCCGGCGAGAACCCCCAGTCCTGGTGGCACATCGAGCAGCTACGCGCCCGGAAGACCTGGTCGTACAGGTTGCCGAAGGTGGCTTTCGCGGCGCCGGCGTCGATCCAGTCGGCCACGTTCGCGAGCGCGTCGTCGTCGAGGTACGAGAGCTGCAGCGGCATCCGGCCGCCTTCGGCCGGGGGTTCGTTGGCGACCTTGTCGTAGAGGGGGCTCGCGTGGCGATCCCCGGCCACCACCAGCGCCAGCCCTGCGTCGCTCCACGCGGCGTAGAGCGCGTCGGCGTCGGCCCCCCAGTAGGTGTGGCACCCGGCGCACTTGGCCTCGTAGATGGGGAACACCACGCCCTCGAACGCCGAGACGCCGCTGTCGGCGGTGTCGCCGGTCTCGGCCGTGTCGGAGGTGTCGGCGCCGGTGTCGGAGGTGTCGGCGCCGGTGTCGGCGGTGTCGGACGTATCAGTGGCAGGGCTGGCGCAGGCCAACCAGAGGAGAACCAGGGTCATGCGCCCAGGATACCCGAAACCCCGGGCGATGGCGCGCGACCGTCCCGAAGGCGGCGACACCGCTCCCGCCCACCTACTCCTCCTGCGATTGCAGCGCCGGATCGTCCGGCAACGCCGCGATCGCCGCGGCGCTCGGCGTCCTGGTCGCCGCCCCCCGACGTCGACGCTGAGCTCGCCCTCGCGCGCGACGCGCGCCGGCCTCGGCGGCTCACAGCGGACGGTCGCGGCGCGTCGCCCGCCCAGATTACAGGGCGCGGATGCTCCTGCTCGCGATCGCCGCCGTCGCCTTCGCGGGTGCCTGGGCCCCGTTCGGCGCGCCGCCCGCGGGCCACCGGCTGGTGAGCGAAGCGGTCGGCCCCGACCTGGTCCGCTTCGAGTGGGAGAGCCCGGAGGCCGGGCACTACTGGGTCGACGTGACCCCGGACCGCGGGGGCGGCGTGTGTCGCGCGGCGGGGCTCGCCGTCCAGGTGCGGCGGTCCCTCGCAGCAGACGCCGAGAGCTTCGAGCTCGATCCGCTGCCCGCCCCCGTGACCGCGGTGTGCGATGGCCTCGCGGCGGCGGCGCCCACGATGCACGCGGCGATGGCCGTCGCAGTGGCCCCCGACCAGACCCCCGACCCCGACGTGCTCGCGCCGACGGGGCCGGTGGGCAGCGAACCGCGGGTGGTCGCGCCGCTGGCGATCGGGCGGCTCCGACCCTGGCAGTTGGTGGTCGGGGTGACCGTGCTCGCCGCGCTGGCCACCCTCCCGGCGTGGCCGCGCGACCGGCGGCTCCTCGTCAGCGGTGCGCTGGCAGGCGGTGCGCTCGCCATCCGCCTGGCCTCGGCGCCGGTGACCGTGGTGCTCGGGGGCGACGCCGCGTACGAGCGGTTGGTCAGCGCGCTCGGCCGGGGGGCGGCCGACCGCTACTACGGGGAGACCTGGCTGTCGTGGATGGGTGCGGTGTCGGCGGCCACCCGGATGTTGGGGATCGCGGGCGCACGCGCGACCGACTTCGTCCACGACGTGAACCTCGTCGCGTCCGCCGCCGCGCCGGCGCTGTTGTACGCGCTCGCGCTGCGGCTCGGGCTGCCGGGCCGGGTGGCCCTGGGGGCGGGCGTTGCCCTGGTGGTGTGGCCCCAGGCGGTGCTCCTGGCCCGGATGGAGGACCACGCCGTGCTCGCGGGCACGCTGCAACTGGTCGCGGCGGTCGCCGTGCTCGGGCGGTCGCGTGCCGAGGCGGCCCTGGCCGTGGGCGCCGCCGCGCTCCTGGGGCACTTGCGGCCCGACCAGGGCCCGGTGGCGGCCCTGTTGTTGTTGCCGCTGGCCGCCCGGCGGCAGTGGTTCGCGTTCGGGGTCGGCGCCGCCCTGCTGGCGGCGCGGCTCGGGTACCTGCCGCGGCCGGACCACAGCCCCATCGACTTCGGCCGCCTCCTGGTCCTGCGCGACTGGCCCTGGATGGTGCGCGCGTTCTGGGCGCCCGCCGGCCCGCTGGCGCCGCTGGGGTTGGCGCTGGCCGGAGCGGGGGTGCTCCTGGCGGCGGCGCCGCGGGCGCGGAGCCTGCCGCTGCCGTCCATCGCTTGGTTGGCGGCCATCTTCGCCGCCGTCACCCTGCCGTACCTGCCCAAGGACCTCCCCGCCGCCGACCCGCTGCGGTTCTCGTTGCCGGCCCTGCCGTGGTTGATCCTGGCGGCCGCCACCGGCGGCGTCGCGGCGTGGCGCGCCGTCCGCGTCGATCGACGGGTGGGCGCCGGACTCGGGGTGCTCGGCCTGGCGGCGCTCGCGGTACCGCGGGCGCCCGACGCCCACCCCCGCCCATGGGCGTGGGAGGGCGAGTACCGCTTCCTCCTGGCGCAGTTGCCCTCCCCCGACGGTGACCCGCTCGGCACCCCCGCCGCCACTCGACGCGGCTGGTACGACGACGCGCAGGACCCCAACGGCGTGTTCGGCCGATGGTTGTCCATCGCCTC
>SXOM01000448.1 GCA_005776735.1 Pseudomonadota bacterium | reverse complement strand
CGCGGGCCGAGCCGGGCGCCGGACGCGCGGCGGCCTCGGCCCGCTTCGGGACGGTCGCGGCGCGTCCGCCACCTGACGTTCGGCTCAGCAGCCGCCGCCCTTCTTCACCGGCGCCCCGCCGGCCGCCTTCTTCACGACCACCGGCGCGACCGGGGCCGCGTCGGCGCCGGTGAACGCCCCGTGGAGCGCGGACCGCCGCTGGTACCCTTCGATGTCGGCGAGCGTCGGCTCGGCCGGGAGCACCGGCGCGGTCAGTACGTCGGCCACGAAGGCGGGGTAGCCGCCGGCGAGCACCCAGGTGTCCGGACGGGACCCGACCACCGCCGGCAAGGTGCCGCCCGGTTCGAGCACCACCACCAGGGTGCGGTGGGCCGGTACGTCGGCGAGGAAGGCGGCGTCGGGGTCGTCGGGGGGGCGGCAGGACGCCCCACGGACGGTGGCGATGGCGCAGACGGCTGGGTCGCGCAGGTCGGCGACGAACAGGCCACGCTCGTCCGTCACCAGCGCCGCGGCGAGGTCGAGGGGGGCCAGGGTCTGCGGCTCGCGCGCGGTCGCGCCGGCAGTGGGCGTGGCGGAAGGCAGGAGCGCGAGCACACCCAGGGCGACGACCCCCCCGAGCGACAGGTTGCGAACGAGGGGCGCCCGGTCGGGCGCTTCGGTGCCGCGACGGCGGGCGAGCCACGCCTCGAGGCGCTCGGCGCCGAAGAACGCCCCGACGGCCATCATGACCACGCCGAATCCGACCACCGGGAACGAGAGGCCGAGCCACTGATCGAGGCGGATGCTTCCCATCGAACCGCTGTGGTAGAAACCTTCGAGCGGCCCGTAGAACCAACCGAAGACCAGCGACCCGAGCATCACGCCGCCGTACGCGAGTACGCCGTCGATGCGGCCCGAGGCGGCGCCGACCACGCCCGTGCCGGGGCAGTAGCCCGACACGATGAAGCCGACTCCGAGGAGCAGGCCGCCGACCAGCTGCGGCCAGAGGAAGGTCTCGGGGACGGTGACGAGGCCGAGGTCCAGGAGGCCGAACGCGGCGAGGAGGCCCAGGCTCGCCGTCGTGGTCGCGATGCCGGTGAACATCACCTTGAGCACCCGGTTGTCGCCGCCGTAGAACTGGGCCGCGAGGTTGGACGCGTGGCCGAAGCCCGCCCGCTCGAGCACGAAACCGAAGGCGATGCCGCAGAGGACGCCGATCACCTGGCCGGTGGCCGGTCCGAAGACGTCGAGACCGTAGAGGGGGAAGATCATCGCCATTGCCTCCTCACCAGCGGGGCCACGAGGTAGCCGCCGGCGAACACCGCCACCATGAACACCCAGCTCCCGACGGACAAGACACTGCCGCCGGTGAGCGCCTGGCCCGAGGTGCAGCCTCGGGCGATTCGGGCGGCCACGCCCATGAGCACCCCGCCGCCGAGGGCCGCCGCGACCCGCGGACCGGCCCCGATCAGCGAGGCGGCGCCGAGCTCCCAGCGCATGCGGCCCGCCGCGTAGGCGCTGAGCGCCCCGCCGAGGAACATCCCGAGCACCTCGAACACCAGCCAGTCGTCGAGCACGTGCTTGCCAGGGCCGACGAACTGCCCGAAATAGGCGTTCGCTTCGGTCGCGGCCGGCGCGACCAGGTGCGCCGCGCCGATCGCGACGCGGTTGGCGGCGCCGGAGCCGCCGAGGCCGAAGCCCATCACCAGGTAGGTGCCGGTGAGCACCAGGCCGAGCGCGACGCCGGCGACGTAGGGGTTCCAGTATCGTTCGGCAGGAGCGGGGGTCATGGCGACCTCAGGGAAGGAGCGCGAAGGAGGAGTGCTGGCCCGCGGCAACCACGATGGCGCGCAGCGAGTACCCGCCGATGAGCACCAACAGCGGCGCGAGGCGGGTGGCAGGGCGGCGGAGCCAGCTCTCGGCGGCGTTGAGCGCGAGCGGCGTCGCGAGGCCCAGGAGCACCACCAGGGCCCAGAACGGCGCGGTGTACTCGCCGCCGAGGAGCGCGTGGGCGGCGCTGCGTTGGGGGGTGCCCCCCGAGGCGAGGCCCACCAGGAAGATGCCGAGGAGCACGACCTCCGCGAGCATCGCCGCCACGTCGAGCTTCGCGGTGCGGTGGCGCTCGTCGTCGGTGAGCGGGAGGAGCAGGAGCAGCGCGGCGGCGGTCGAGACCCCGGAGGCGAGGAAGAGCGGCCCGAGCGCCGCGCTGTTCCAGAGGAGGCGGGCGGGCACGGTCCCGAGCAACAGGCCGGTGTACACGCCGAGTGAAACGCCGACGGCCAACGTCGCCCACAGGACGGGGGTCCGGTGTTCGTCGGCCTGCCCGAGCGCCCAGCCCGCGCGCGCGCCGAAGGTCCGCGTGAGCCAGCCGCGGGCGGTCGCGTCGAGCCCCCCGAGGCCCTGGATGGCGAGCGCGGGGTAGACCAGGAGCAGGATCCACGCCCCCCAACTCATCGGCGAAGCAGGACGGAAGGCCAGGTAGAACCGCCAGACGTAGAGCTTGTGCGCGAGGTCGAGGAACAACGCGCCCATCCCGAGGGAGATGAGCCCCAGCGCGCCGAACGGGGCGAGCTGCATCGCCCACGAACGCGGCCGGTCCCCGCGCAGCTCCACCGCGGCGGTGAGCACCATCAGGCCGGCCACCATGCCGCCCAGGAACAGGTAGGCCGGAATCTCCCAGCCCCAGATGTGGAGCTGCGGGTCCACGCCCGGGTTGTGTCGTCCGAAGTCGATCTCGACGGGTTGCATGGAAGAACCTCAGACCAGGAAGTAGACGTTGGGGTCGGCGCCGCTCTCGGGGTGGTTCACCTTGTAGGGGCGCGACCGGAGCAGGCGGGACACGGTGGAGTCGGGGTCGGAGAGGTCACCGAAGTGGAGCGTGCGCGTCGGGCAGATGCTGACACACGCCGGCTCCTGGCCCCGCTGCACCCGGTGGATACAGAACGTACACTTGTCCACGTACCCGTCGGGTGTCACGTACCGCGCGTCGTAGGGGCACGCCGACATACACGCCTTGCAGCCCGTACACTTGTCGGGGGTGACCAGGACGATGCCCCCGTCGGCGACGTGCGACGCGCCGGTCGGGCACGCACTGACACACGGCGCGTTGGAGCACTGGTTGCACCGTTCGGACCGGTTCTCGGCGGTGAGGTTCGGGTACTCCCCGCGCACCTCCTCCACGAGCCAGTCCCGACAGTAGCCCTCGGGGATCGCGTTCTCGGCCTTGCACGCCAGCACGCACGCCTTGCACGCGACGCACAGGCGGGTGTCGACGACCATCGCGTAGCGGGTGCTCATGCGGACTCCGCCGCCCGCTCGACGCGGACGAAGTTGACGTTCATGCCGGTGCCGCCCATGACCGGGTCGATGCGCACCCGGCTCACCAGCTCCTGGTCGTCGGCGCCGCGCCCGGCCGCGAAGCGCAGGCGCTTGTCGGTGTGGCCGTACCCGTGCACCATGTACACACAGTCGGGCCGGATGCGTTGGGTGACCTTGAGCCGGATCGGCGCGCTCCGCTTGCCGTCCTGGTTCACCAGGACCACGCGCTCACCATGGTTCAGGCCCAGCTCCTTGGCGGCGAGCACGTTGAGCCACACCTCGTTCTCGGCGTACACCTCGCTCAAGAAGCGGTTGTTGGTGGTCCGCCCGAAGGTGTGGGTGGGCGCGCGCCCGGAGAGCAGGTGGAACTGATCCGGCGCGGGCGCGGGCGGTGCGGTGTAGTCGGGGAGACCGGGGAGGCCGCTGTCCACCATCTGTTGGCTGAACAGTTCGACCTTGCCGGACGGCGTCCCGAAGACCAGCGCCGCGCCCTCGTCGACGGTCACCGGCGCCCGCCCCTTCGACGCCACTCCGGTCGCCACGGTCTTCGCGACGTCGAGGTGGGCCGCTTCGAGGCGGGCCTTGACCATCGCCTCGGCGGTCTCCCACGGGAAGTACGCTTCGGCCCCCAGGCGTTTGGCGAGCTCCTTGGCGATCCACCAGCCGGGCCGACTGTCGTACATCGGCTCCACCGCCGGTTGCCGCACCGCGACGAACGGCTCCTTCCACGGGGTGATCGCGAGGTCGTCCCACCGTTCGAGGTAGGTGCACTCGGGGAGCACCACGTCGGCCCAGCCGGTGATCTCGGTGGGGAGCACGTCGATGGCGACCACGAAGTCGAGCGCCTGGAGCGCTTCGAGGGTCTTCTGGGGCTGAGGCAACGACTGCACGAGGTTGGAGCCGTAGACCATCCATCCCTTGATGTCGTACTCGGCGGTGCCCGGGATCGACGCGTCGCGCAGCCCGTGGGCGAGGCCCTCGTCCTGGAAGGGGAAGATGGCGCCCTTCGGCGTGTCGGCGGCCTTGCGGGCCACCGTCGGCATCGGCGGGAGCGTGGTCGCCGGCACCTTCATCTTGTCCGGCAGGAAGATGCCACCGGGGCGGCCCCAGCTCCCCAACAGCGCGTTGAGGATGGCGATGGCGCGGCCGCGCTGGGTGTCGTCGCCCGTCCAGGAGGTGTGCCGGCCGGGGTGCACCAACGAAGCGGGCCGCGCGCCGGCGATGAACCGCGCGGTCTCGACGATCCGTTCGGGGGCGATGCTCGTGCGCGCCCACGCCCACTCGGGCGTCTTGTCGGCGAGGTGGGCTTGGAGCTGTTCGAACCCCACCGTCCAGTCCGCGACGAACGCCGCGTCGTACAGCTTCTCCTTCACGATGACGTGGGCCCACGCCAACAACAGGGCCAGGTCGGTGCCCGGCTTGATCGGGAGCCAGTACCGCGCCTTTCCGGCCGCCGTGGAGAAGCGGGGATCGACCACGACCAGCTCGCCGCCGCGCTCGAGCATCGCGGCGAACTCCTGCACCTGGGTGTTGTGCATGTTCTCGCCGAGGTGCGACCCGATGAGGGTGAGCACGCGGGTGTTCTCGATGTCGAGGTACTCGGGGCTGCCGATGGGCGCGCCGAACGTGAGCTGGATGGCGACGTCGCGCGACCCTCGACACTGCGCGTACGACGGCGCGGCGACGGAGTGGCTGCCGTACGCGCCCATGAGCGTCTTGAAGAACGACGCGCCGTAGCCGTGGTTGAACATCGCGAACGCTTCGGCGCCGTGTGTCGCCTTCACCGCCTTCATCTTGTCGGCCACGAGATCGAGCGCTTCGTCCCAGCTCGCTTCGACGAAGGTCGCTTCGCCCCGTGCGCCGGTCTTGCGGATCAGCGGCGTGCGCAGTCGGTCCGGGTCGTACAGCAGGCCGATCCCGCCGGTACCGCGGGGGCACAGACGCCCCTTCGACAACGGGTGGTCGGGGTTGCCCTCGATCTTGGTGACCACCCCGCCCTTGGTGTGGGCGAGCACGCCACACTTCCAGAAGCACATCTCGCAGAAGGTCGCGACCACGCGGTCGCCGTCGGTTTCCGGGTTGGGCGTCGGATCGCCGTCCAGGCCCCAGAGGCGGGTCGTGAGCCCCGAGCCCACGGCCACCGCGGCGGCGCCCCCGCTCCCGATCTGGATGAACTGTCGTCGGTTCAGGTCCTTCACGTCTGCCTCTCGCCGGCGAGAGATGCAAGAAGCCTGCCAGGCGATCACGGGCCTGTTGTTTGGACAATTCGCTGGAACATCGTGTTCGGCGCCGGGCCAGGGACGCAACGGAACGTTTCATCCGGCGTCCGCGCCGCGACCGTCCCGAAGCGGGCCGAGGCCGGCGCGCGGTCGGCGTGAAACGAAACGACGCGAGGTCGATCGTGCAGGCGCCGAGCCCCAGCGCGGCCGCGGGGGTGTGGCAGTCCGCACAGGTGCG
>SXOM01000447.1 GCA_005776735.1 Pseudomonadota bacterium | reverse complement strand
GACGTCGCCTCCGGCGGCATCGGCCTGGCGGAGCTGTGCACCGTCCCGGTCGCCGCGAGCATCGCCTCGGCCATCCACAACGCCACCGGCTGGGCTCCGCGCGAGCTGCCCGTCCGCCCTGACCGCCTGCTCGCCGGGGTGTCCGCATGAGCTCTCCCCTCGACGTCCGCTTCCCGACCACCCCGACGCAAGCCGTTTGGGGCGAGCGCCGCGCGGGCGGCACCGACGTGATGGACCGCCTGCGCCACGGTCGGGTCACCGCGCCCCACCTCGTCGATCTGCGCGACGTGGCCGGCCTCGCTGCGATCGAGGCGCTCCCGGACGGCGGGCTGCGGATCGGCGCCGGGGTCACGCTGCAGGCCCTCGCCGACGACCCCCGCATCCGGGCCGGCTGGCCTGCGCTCGCGGCGACCGCGGGTGGGCTCGGCAATCCCCAGATCCGCCGAATGGCGACACTCGGGGGCAACCTGCTCCAGCGCACCCGGTGTGCCTGGTTCCGCAGCCGCGACTTCCAGTGTCACAAGTCGGGCGGCACCGGCTGCCCTGCGGTGGGGGGCGACCACCACTGGAACAGCATCTTCGGCCCCGGCCCGTGTGTCGCGCCCCACCCGAGCACGGTGGCCCTGGCGCTGTTGTGTTCCGACGCCAGGGTCGAGGTCACCGAGCGCGGCGCCGTCGATGTCGCGGCGCTGTACGGCGACGGTCAGCACCCGGACCGCGAACACACGGTCACCGACGATCAGCTCGTCGTCGCCGTCGTGTTGCCGCCGCCGCCGACCGCCGCCCGGGCCGGATGGTTCCGCGCCGCGTCGCGGGCCCGCGCCGAGTGGCCGTTGGTCGAGGCCGTCATCCGGCTGGCTCCCGGGGCCACGCGGGTCGCGGTCGGCGGCGTGGCGCCGGTGCCGCTGCGCTTGCCTGCGGTCGAAGCCGCCTTGGAAGCGGGGGATCGTGCGGGTGCGCTCGCCCGCGCCGCCGACGGCGCGTCCACCAACCCCGCTTCGGACTACAAGCGCGCCCTCCTCTCCCGCACCCTGCAGACCCTTCTCGAACGCCTGGAGTCCCCGTGACCGAGCTCTGTCGCAACCTCCGCTCCAAGTCCTTGCAGGCCTTCGACACGGTCGACGCCGACACGCTCGCGGCGTTGTACGCCCACAACGAGGTGCCGTGGTCCTGTCGCGGGTCGGGCCGCAACGCCGGTCCCGACGACGAGCTGTGTGCTCCCGAGGCCTGTCAGCCGGGCCGCGGCTGTTTCCAACCGTCCCCCCGCCTGATCCGTAAGGGCGCGGCGCCGCGACGGTCCTGACGGCGGCAGGGTCCGCCGCGCCGCGCGCTGCGGTACACTCGCCCGATGCTGCTGTTCGCCCTCCTCCCCCTGCGCGCGCTCGCCGACGACGTCGTGGTCTTCGGTGACTCGTGGGCCGAAGGCTCGGCCGACGAGCTCGAAGACGCCCTGCACGACCATGGCCGGCTCTCGGTCGACCCCCGGGGCGTCGGCGGCACCACCGCCGAGTACTGGGCGGACAGCTCCCCGAGCACGCTCCCCGACGCGGTGTCGGCCAACCCCGATGCCCGCTGGGTGTGGCTCTCGATCGGCGGGAACGACCTGTTCCAACACTACTACGCCGGCAACGGCGCCCAGAACGCGGCGGACTACGACACCCACCTCCGCCTGATGCTCGACGGCCTCTTCGCGGTGCACCCCGACATCAAGGTCGTGAGCTTCGGCTACGACTTCGTGAACTTCGAGCAGTCCGAGGAGTGCATCCTCACCGCGTGGACGTACTTCGGCACCTCGATCACCACCGGCACGGTGAACCAGTACTTCCTCGACCAGATCGGGGGCACCCTGGCCGCGGTCGACGCCGACTACCCCAACTTCACCTATGTCGACTCGGTGTGGGGCACCCTGCAGGCGGCCGGCGACGTGCCCGGCGCGCCCAACGTGCTGTTGCCGAGCCCGTCCAAGTACATGTCGGACTGCATCCACCCCACCTCCGAGGGCTACTCGCTCATCCACGAAGCGTTCGTCGAGGACTACTGGGGCCTGCCCGAGCCGGGCGCCACGATCGACGGGCCGACCGACGTGTGCGTGGGCGACCCGGCCACCTTCACCGGGACCACGCCCGACGCCCAGGTCCGCACGTGGACGCTCGACGGCGTGGCGGCGGGGTCCGACCCGACGCTCGCGTTCACCGCCCTGGCCGACGTCACCGTCGGCCTGCGCGCCGACTCGGGCGCGTGGACCGCCGAGGACAGCGTCGAGCTGCACGTCTGGGCCATCCCCGCGCCCACGATCACCGGGCCCGCCGAGGTCGAGGTCGGTGCGGCCGCCACCTACCGCGTCGAGTCCGTCGCGGGCGAGACCCTGGTGTGGACCGCGCCCGGCGCGACGGTCATCGACGACGCGGGCGACACGCTGGTGGTCCGGTGGGACGACCGGGGCGACTACCTCGTCCGCGTCGAGGTCGGCACGCCCGGCGACTGCGCCGGCGCCGCCGAGCTGGCGATCGTGGCCGCGGCGGTGGGAGACACCGGCGACACCGGCGAGGCGGCCGAAACCGGCGACAGCAGCGACACCGGCGGATCGGACCCCGGGTGCGGCTGCGGGGGCGGCGGCGTGTCCGGGTCCGGCCTGGCGTGGACCGCGGCGCTCGTGGGCCTCGCGCGTCGGCGGCGCCGCTGATCTTCACATTGCTGGCGTGCACCGCGCCGCCGGACCCGAGCACGTGGACGCCGGCCGGCGGCGGCCCCCTGTGGTCGGAGGAGGTGGGCCCGCCCATTCCGGTCCCCGCCGCCCTGGCCGGGCTGGACTGGCTCGCCGACCCGAGCGCCTGGGGGTGGCACGGCACCCCCGCGGGCCGCGCCGACCGAGGCAGCCTCGGCGTCGGCAACGGCATCGTCTTTGCGCTGGTGGGCCTGGACGGGGGCAACACCATCAGCAACGCCATCGGCCCGGGCTACCAGGCCGACACGGGCTTCTTCCCCGACACGACCCTCGTGCTGGCCGAGGACGGCGTACCGCTCCCCGTCGACGACACCGACGTGCAGCGCCCCCGCGGCACCGCCATCGTGCGGGTGCGCGTCGCGAGCGGGGCCCTGGACCTGCTCACGACCGACGTGGCGCCGCCGGGGGTCCCGGTCGTCGTCCGGCACGTGGCCGTCCAGAACCACGGGGACGCGGCCGCCGAGGGGCTCACGCTCACGGGGATGGACGCGGAGGTGACCCGCGGCGACCGCACGATGCGCGCGAGCTGCGACGCGGTGGACATCGGCACGCTCGCCCCCGGCGCCGAGTGGTCCACCACCTGCCGCTCGAGCTTCTCGTCCGACGGCACCTACGTCGAGGACACCGACGCCCGCGAAGCGCTCACCGCCTCGCGGGCCGCGACGACGGCCTGGCTGGCCGACGCCGCCACCCTCGACACGCCCGATCCGAAGGTCGCGGATCTCGTGGAGGGGATGCTCGTGACCCTCCACACGCAGACGACGCCGACCGGCATCGTCTCGCCGATGAGCCGCTACACGAGCGGTTGGCTGCGCGACAGCGAAGGCCCGGTGCGGTTGTACCTCCGTGTCGGGCTGCACGACGACGCGGCCGCGCTGCTCGACGCGGTCTTCGCGACGGCAGTGGCGGAGGCGAGCATCTCCAACTCGTTCTCCCTGGACCACGACCTCGACGCCGTCGAGCTTCCTGACGATCCGGACACCTTCTGGGCGACGGCGGCGTTCATGCCCGGCCGCAACCCGGTGGAGGCGCCGAGCTACCCGGTGCTGCTGCACGGGGCGTTGGAGGCGTGGACCGGCGTCGCCCCCGACGCGCAGCGCGCCGCGTACCTGCGCGCGTGCCTGGAGCGGCAACAAGTGGGCGACGCGGGCCTGTTCCCGTTCAGCGGCGACGAGACGTGGCGCTACCCCCTCGCGGCGGCCACCGGGGAGGGCCTGCCCGAAGACGTCGGTTGGTCGGCGAACTCGGCGATGCTCTACGACGCCGCCGCCTCGGTGCTGGACCTGCCCGGCGTGGGGACCGACGCGTGGTGGTCGGGCGACTACTGGGCCCCCATCGCGCGCTACGGCGACCTGAGCCTCACCCCCGCGCCCTACGAAGACGTCGCCATGCAACCGTTGTGGTGGGGGGCGGCGGGCGACCGCGAGGCGACCAACCTGGACGCGGTCGTGACCTACCTGATGGCCGAAGACGGCGCGGTGGGCTCCTCACCGATGATGACCGGAATGGTCCAGGGGTACTTCCTCCAGAACGTCTCCCGATTGCACAGGGACGAGGAGGACCTCGCCTTCGCGGCGATCGACCGGTTCGCCACCCCCTCGGGCCACTTCGAGGAGCTCCACGGACCCGACGGCCGCCCGCTCGACGTCGTGCACCTCGCCGACGGCCTCGGGGCCGACGTCCCCGCCCGCTACCGTCCTTGGGAAGGGGGGGATGTGGTGGCGGCGGTCTTCGACCACCTCGTGGGGCTCGATCCGGTCGTGCCCCGCGGGCGGGTGGCGCTGGCCCCCCACCTGCCGCCCGGGTGGCCGAGCTTCCGGGCAACGGGGCTCCGGGTCGGCGCGGTGCGCTTGGACCTCGTGCTGGAAGGCTACGCCGAAGGCCTGGTCGTGCGGCTGACGCGGGACGTGCCGACCCCGTGGGTGCTCGCGCTTTCGCTGCACACCCCCGCGGCGCGGGTCTGGGTGGACGGCGTGCTCCACGAAGCGGAGGGCTCCACCTCGACGCTGACGATCCCGTGGACCGACACATCTCTCGAGGTGATCGCCGAAGCGGGGTGACCGCGCGGGGCCGCCGGGCGCGCGCCGGACGCGGCCGCGAGCGGCTCAGCCGCGATCGGGACGGTCCCGGCGCGCCCGCCTCGCCCCCACCATTCCCAAGAGCGCGACCGCGGCCCACCCCGCGGAGCCGCCGCTCGCGCAGCCGCACGCGGACGCGGTCGGGTCCCCCGTGTCGTCGCCACCGTCGTCGTCGCCCGTTTCGTCACCGCCCCCCGGCAGGTCCGGGCACCCGAGCTCGGCCTTCGGCGCCACGCCGAGGGCGGTCGGTCCCCGCTCGGGATCGTCGAACGCGCCCGGAGTCGGGGGATCGGTCCGTTCGAGGCCACAGAAGTCCTGGGACAAGCTTGCCGTCGTCACCCCGGTTCCCCTCCACGCTTCGACGGGGCGGAAGTCGCCAGACGCCGCGTCCCGCCAACACTCCGACGCAGATTCGCACACTGCGTTGGCCTGGAGATCCACACCGGCGGGGAGCGAGGCGAACGTCCCGCCCCCGTCCTGCGCGGCCGCATTGTCGCGTACGGTGACCGCGGTGGCGGCCGCGTGCACCGACAGCGCCGCAACGGCTTCGCCGTAGAGGGTGTTCCCCTCGATGAGCACGTCGTGGACGGCATCGAAGTAGGGGTAGACGTAGAGCGCGGCGCCTGCACCGCCGATCACCACGTTGTTGCGGACCACCACGTTCGGTCCCCCGACCTCCAGCGTGGCGCTGGACCGGCTGCGGAGGAACAGGTTGCCGACGACCGTGGTGGTGGCGGCGGCGTCCTCGGACCCGAACACCTCGACCGCCGGGCCCTGGGCGTCGGCGAAGACGTTGTCCCGGACCACGCCCCAACTGTCGGCCTTGATCTCCAGGGCGTAGCCGACCGCGCTCGAGGTCACCCCATCCACGAAATTC
>SXOM01000446.1 GCA_005776735.1 Pseudomonadota bacterium | reverse complement strand
GCCAGCTCCATCGGGCCGGTCGGCGTCCACGCCGAGGCCACGGTGACGCTGCCCACCACGGGAGATCCGTTCGTCCGGGGGGTGGCGGGCGCGATGTGGCGCCCCACCGACACCACCACCCTGACCGGCGAGGCCTACGCCCAGAGCTTCGGCGCCACCGACGCCGGCGACTACCTCGCCGCGCTGGAGTCGGAGCGCGTGGCGCGCGGCGAGCTGTGGACGGTGGGCCAACTCTACGCCTCGGTCGCCGTCGCCCAGGAGATCACGCCGGTGGTCCACCTCAGCGCGGCGGTCATCGCCAACCTGCGCGACCCGAGCGCGCTGTGTACGCTCGCCGCGGGGTGGTCGGTGGCCGACAACGCGGAGCTCGTGCTCGGGCTCTACGCCGGGCTCGGCGCACCACCCGACGAGGCCGAGATCGACCTCGCGATCGACCCCGCCACGCTCCAACCCACATTGGTGCTCCCCGACGACGACGCGCTCGGCGCCACGGTCAACTCTGAGTTCGGTTTGTACCCGACCATGGCGTTCTTGCAGGTCAAAACCTATTTTTGAGGGCCCGCCCCGCGACCGTCCCGAGGCGCGCCGAGGCCGGCGGGCGGTCCGTCGCGGTGCGCGAGCGGCGCGCCGAGCGCAACGCGGACCGCCGGTTCCTGGCCCGCCTGGAGCATGACCAGGGCGACGTCGCCCTCGTGCAGCACGGTGCCTCCCTGCGGCACGATCTGCTCCCCTTCGTGCTCCACCAACGCGACCAGGGCGCCCGCGGGGAGGCCGAGGTCGATCAGGGAGCGGGCATGGGCGGCAGCCCCGACCACCAAGCGAACCGCGCGCGCGCCCCGCTCTTCGCCCGACGCGGCGGCGATGGCGTGCTCCGGCCGCTCCGACGGTTCGGCGACCCCGAGCCAGCGCGCCACCCGCGGCAAGGTGACGCCTTGCACCAGGACCGACAGCACGACGACGAAGAACACGATGTCGAAGATCCGTTCGCTCCCGTCGATCCCCATCACGCGCGGCCAGGCGGCGAGCACGATCGGCACTGCCCCGCGGAGACCCACCCACGCGACCATCGCCTGCTCCCGGAGCGGGAAGCCGAAGGGGGTCAAGCTCGCGAAAACCGACACCGGGCGGGCCACGAAGAGGAGGAACGCGGCGATGGCGATCCCCTCCCCCGCGACGGAGGGGAGGCGCGACGGGAAGACGAGCAGCCCGAGCAGCACGAACATCGAGATCTGGGCGAGCCAGGCCAGGGCGTCGTGGAACCGGACGATCGCCCGGCGGTGGATGAGGGGACCCGCCCCCGCCACGATGCCGGCCACGTAGACCGCGACGAACGCGCTGCCGTGGGCGAGGGCCGTCCCCCCGAAGACGACGAACGACAGCGCCGTCGCAAAGACCGGGTACAGGCCCTCCTGGCCCACCCGCAGCCGGTTGATCGACCACGACAGGGCCCGCCCGCCGGCGAGGCCGAACCCAAGGCCGAGCACCATCTGGCCGACCATCCCGCCCAGCACCGCGCCGACGCCGGGCGGAGGCCCCGCCAACGCGGCGGTGGCGGCGAGGGTGAGGTAGATCGCGACCGGGTCGTTGCTGCCCGACTCCATCTCCAGGAGCGGTTGGATGCGGCCCCGCAGCCGAATGCCGGTGGTGCGCAGGACCCCGAAGACCGCGGCCGCGTCGGTCGAGGAGACGATGGCCCCGAGCAGGACCGCCTCCCCGATGGGGCGGTGGAAAACCACCGCGTAGAAGGTGGCGGTGAGCCCCGCCGAGAGCGCGACCCCCACCGAGGCCAGGACCAGCCCCGGCGCGAGCACGGCGCGGATCGACCGGGCTTCGGTGTCGAGCCCGGCGGAGAAGAGGAGGAGGGACAGGGCCACCACGCCGAAGCGCCAGGCCAGTCCGGCGTCGTCGAACCAGATGCCGCCCGGGCCGTCGCTGCCCACCAGCATGCCCGTCGCGAGGAAGAGCAGGAGGGCGGGCACCCCCAGGCGGGACGACAAGCGGGTGGCGAGGATGGCGAAGCCGACGACCAGGCCCGCGATGAGCATGCCGGGCTCGACCGTAGGCGCGTGCATTCCCGGCCTGTAGCGTCAGCCCGGGGGGCCGGCCGCCTCGGCCGCCGCCAAACGTTCGAGAACTCGCCCTTCGCTCACAAATGAAATCCCCTGCTGGGACGCCGACCCGATCATGACGGCCTGCACCAGGGGGTCGGTGACCACGCCTCCGGCGCGCCACTCCACGACGAACGCTCCGCCGACGCCGGCCCGCGTGTCGGACGCCCGCACGACGATGTCGGCCGAAGCGAGCGGGCCGAGCACCGTGGGCTCGGCGACGTAGGCGTGCACGACCTGTCCACCGGTGTCGTGGAGATCGGCGTGCACCACGGTGATCGAGTGCTCCCGATCGGTGTTCCGGATGGACAGCGTCACCGTCAGGTCGAACACGTGGTTGCCCTCGCCGACGTAGATGCTGGAGTACACCGGGACGTAGACCACCGCGCCCTGGCTGTGGAGTGGCTCCGCGACGCCCGCCGGCGACGCCGGCACCAGCGCCTGGGTTTGCGGGGCCGGCGCCGACCCCTGGCACGCGAGCAGGAGGATCGGGAGGGACCTGGGTACCATGCCGCGGTCGTAACCCCGCCGGCGCCGCCGCCGGCGACGGGTTGCGGTGACGTGGCGGGGGGGAGCGAGCGCCAAGTTCGCCCGGCCCGGCAGGACCGGCCGGGGGCGCCGCGTCCTGCCCGACTCCCCCGTCAGAATTGGAAGTAGATGAAATCCATCGCGCTCATCCGCCCGAAGAAGAACATGCTCGCCGCGAACGCCGCCCAGACCGTGGTCTGCAGCGGGAGGTACCCGGCCGACCCCTCGATGCGCGGAATCAGGTAGCGCTGCACCAAGAGCCCGAGCACCAGCGGGGTCGCCGCCGCCGCGGTGATCGACAACATCGTGACCGTCGCGACCCACTGATCGTCGGTCACCCCGAGCGGCGAACGGGTCAGGTGCCCCCACAGCGCGGCACCATCGGTCTCGCGGAACAGCAGCCAGCCAAGACACGTGAAGAAGAACATGATCACCACCGCACCGGGCCGGCCCAGCGGGCCCTTGCGCAACGAAGCGGGAATCAGCGGCGTGACGAGTCGATACCCCGTGATGAGCGCGGCGTGGTACCCACCCCAGATCACGAAGTTCCACGACGCCCCGTGCCACAAGCCGGAGATGAGCATCGCACCGAACGTGGCGCGCGTGGTCGCCCACAACCCACCGCGGCTCCCTCCGAGCGGGATGAACAGGTAATCGCGGATCCAACTACTGAACGACACGTGCCACCGGCGCCAGAACTCCGAGGGGTTGGTGGCGAGGTACGGGTTCTTGAAGTTCTCCATCAGCTCGAAGCCGAGCATGCGGGCCACACCGCGGGCGACGTCGGTGTACCCCGAGAAGTCCGCGAGGATCTGCACCGCGAAGCCGAGCGTCGCCGCCCAGATCATCGGCGCGGCCGGCTCCCGGAGGCCAAAGATCTTGTCGACATACGGCGACACCGTGTCGGCGACCACCACCTTCTTGAACGCGCCCCACATCGCCAAGGCGAACCCGCTCCGCACCATCGCGAGGTCGAAGGTGCGCCGGGTCTCGGCCTGCAAGAGCAGGTTGCTCGCCCGCTGCACCGGCCCCGCCACGAGGTGCGGAAACAGCGAAACCGCGAGCATGTAGTCGAGGACGTGCTTTCGTGGGCGCAGCTCCCCCCGGTACACATCGATCGAATACGCCATCGACTGGAAGGTGTAGAAGCTGATGCCCGGGGGCAGCAGGATCCCCAGCGGTTGCAGGCTGTTGTGCACCCCGAGCGCGTCGAGCGCCGCCGCGACGTTCACCACGAAGAAGTCGAAGTACTTGTAGTAGCCGAGGATGGCGGTGTTGGTGCCGATGCTCACCAACAGGACGAGGCCCTTGCGGTGCGGCCACCGCTCCATCCCGAGCGCCCCGAAGTAGTCCACGATCGCGGACACATAGAGCAGGATGAGGAACCACGGGTGCACCCACCCGTAGAAGACCGCGCTGGCCACCACCAGGAAGATGTTCTGCCACAGGCGCCGCCCGAGCGCCCAGTACACGGTGAAGACCACCGCCAGGAACGCGAGGAACTCGACCTGGATGAACGTCACGGGTTCGCCCCGAGGGCCGGACGGACCGGCTCGGCGAGCACCACGCTGGTGAAGAGCACGTAGGCGTCGTCCGACTCCAGGCGCAGCGTCAGGACGGCCGAGGCGGCGTCGGGGCCGACCACACCGTCGAGCACGATGGGCCCGAGCGGCAACGAAGACAGCGGCACCGCCTGCTCGATCGGCGCGACGCCGTCGGCCTCCAGGCGCAGGTGGAGCGTGCCCGTGCCACGGAACGCATTGGCGCCGAGCTCCAAGGTCGTGGCGCCGCCGGCGAGCGCCGCGAGCTGGGCCGGTGTGGCCTGCAGGCGCACCTCGTCCCCGGGGTAGAGCCACAGGCTCTCCTTGCAGCGCCGCGTCGGCTCCAGGCGCAGCGCGTACTGGCCCGCCACCGGGACTTCGCCGGGACGCACGCTGATGCGCGCGACGTCCCCCGCGTGGAGGAGCCGCGCGAGCGGCTTGCGATCGTCACCGAGCTGCTCACGCGCCGGCGTCCCCCCCGCCAACAACTCCAGGGGCGAGCAGCCCATCCCCGCCTGGTCGAAGACCTCGGGCAACGACGGCACCCCGAGGTGCGCGACGTTCCAGGCGTACAGGTCGGCCGTGCGCGTGGGCGCGGGCGCGGCCTCCGGAGAAACGAGCCCCGGGGGCGGCGCGGCGAAGGTGGCGTCGCGGGTCAGGTCGACGGTGACCGCCACGTCGGGGGGCCCGATGAGGCGCACCGGCTCGGCCTCGGTGCCGGTCACCACCCGCCGGAGCACCAACCACGGCCCCCCCACCGGCGAGCGCACGGTGAACGTCCACTCGCCCGCGGTCGCCGGGGCGGTGACCACCGCCTCGACCGTGGACCCGACGGCGCGGAGCGGCGCCGCCTCCCCCCCGAGGATCGACAGCTCCCCGCCTGTCCCGCCTTCGGTCGCGATGGCCTGCACCCGGAGGCGGCGCGCGCCGGTGACGGTGCCCGCCGGCACGGTCACCGTCAGCTCGGTGCCGGGGTAGACCCACCACGCTTCGCCGCCGGTGCCGCCCCGCATCGGTACCGCCGGGTCGAGTTCCAGCGTGAAGGTGTCGCGCGTGGCCGCGTCGGGATCGGTCGGCGAGATGCGCACCCCGCCGAGGCCGAAGTCGGTCGTGCCCTCACACGCCTGCCCGCCCACCCGGGCGTGCGGCGTGAGCGGCCGGCCGTCCTGGAGCACCCGCACCGGCGACACCTCCCCGAGGTCGGCCTCGACCAGCCACGCGTCCGACAACCCGGCCAGCCCGCGCACGGGCGCCTGCCACACGCACGGCGGCGGGAGGTCGCGCAGCTCGAGCGCCGGCAAGGCGGGCGGCGTGCCGGCGCGCACCCCCGTGAGCGCCACCCGACGCGCGGGCGGGGCGGCCGGAACCAGCCGCCCGGTCCCCACCCCGACCGACCGCAGGGCCGCGTTGAGCTGCGGAGCGAGGCGTGCGCGGCCCGCCCGCGACAGGTGCACGCCCCCGTAGTGGCTCGCTGCGAGGTCGGCGTCGCGCAGATCGACGTACCCGGCACCCACCGACGCGAGCCACGCGATCAGCTCGTCCTCGAACGCCGCGGGGACCGTGTCTTCTTCACGCCGCCCGTCGGGCATCGGGGACCGGACGAACAAGACCTGCGCGCCGTGCGCGTACGCGAGCGCGACCAGGTCGGGGATGAGGGTGTCGTGCAGGCGCACCGCACCGTCGGCGTCGGCGACTTCGGCTTCGACCACCGGGACCACGCGCCGCTGCGGTGCACGCTGGTTGGCGTCGCCGTCGAACACGCGGGCCAACGCAGGCGCCGCGTAGGCGCGCCCGCGCTCGCGCGCGCCCCCCTCGCCAGCGGGCGCCAGGGCGAGGCCGACCCCGAGGTCACGGATGCCATCGGTGAGCGCCTGCCGCCACGCGCCGCGCCGCCGCAGCGCCACCTGGATGCGCGGGTCGGCGAAGGCCTCGCCGCGCACCTTGTGGTCGAGCACCGGATCCGGGGCGCCCACCTGCTGATCCAACTGCGCACGCTGGGCGGCGGTGGGCAACGACGTCTGCGCCATCATCAGCGCCGTGGCGTAGACCACGACCAGGCGCGGCGCGTGGCCGCCGGCGTACACCCGCTCGCGGAGCACGGTGTACCAGACCGGCATGCCCGTGCCCTTCACGTGCATCGGGACCACCCGCGCCGGCGTGGCGAACAGCTCCGCGATCGTGTCCGGATCGAGGTCGGTGCCCACCTTCGAGTTTCCGAGCAACACGACGTCGGCCCCGTGGGCGATGCGCTTGTCGAGCTCCTTCGCGGCCGGGGCGAGCGCCCGCTCCACCGCGTCCTCGGGTCGGGTCAGCACCGCAGCGAGCGACACCACCACCAGGAGCGGCCCCACGACCGCGGCCAGCGCGGCCACGACGCGCACGCCAGCGTGCTTCACGCCCCCTCCACCAGCGCCGCACGCCCGAACAGCACCCACGGCGCGGTCGCCGGGCTCACCAGCGTCACCCGCAGGCCGGCGCCCGGCGGCCGGGCCAACCGCCAACGTTTCCCGCGGAGACGAAGCTCGGACGCCAGGAAGCTGGTGCTCAACAAACTCCCGGCGTCGTCATCCACGCGCACCTCTATCCGGGCGCCCTCCGCGCCGCCGATCGCGCCGGCGCCGAGCTCCAGGCTCCACGGCCCCGGACCCGCGCCGACCAGCGGCAAACGCCACACCTGGCGGTCGCCGGGGTACACCCACCGCCCCCCCCCGTCGTTGCAGGTCCGGTCGGCGCGCAGGGCCACCTCGAGCCGGGGCGCCGCTTCGACCTCCGCACAGTCGCCCCGGGCGGCGGACAGGCGCCCGCCAGCCACGCTCACCTGCCACCCCTCGGCCACCACCGGGCTGCACGCCCCAACGCCCGACGCCGCGTACACGCGGTCGGCGCCGAGCTCGGCG
>SXOM01000445.1 GCA_005776735.1 Pseudomonadota bacterium | reverse complement strand
GCCATCGACGGCGCGGGGGTGGGCGCCGGCGCCGCGGCCTGAGGCACGGCCCGCTGCGTGCGTCGGACGGGGACGGGCGCGCGCGGCCCGGGCTCGCCGGTGTCGTCGACCAGCTGCTCCGCCAGGCGCTCTTCGATGGACTTGCGCTTTTCACCCGACATGCGGCCTCCTCGCGGCGCGTCCGGATCCGGAGGCACGCTGAGTGGATGTAGACTTCCGAAGTAGAACGACACGAACTCTTTGATGTAGCTGCCGCGGTCCCGGTAGAGCTGGCGGCGCAGGTCGACGAGGAGGTCTTGGCCATTGGGGTAGCGGTTGCGGGGGTTTGCCTGCAACAACCGCGCCACGACCGGTCCCATTCCCGGCAACTTCGACTCGAGCTCGCGGCATTGTTCGTCCAGCGCGCCGGCCTCGATGGCGGCGAGCGCCGCGCGCACCGGGTCGGGCGCATCGGTCGGCACCCGATACGCCGGGCGCCCGGTGAGCAGCTCGTAGAGCATCAGCCCGAGCGCGAACAAGTCGCTCCGGTGGTCGAGTTCTTCGCCGCGGGCCTGCTCCGGCGACATGTACAGGGGTGTGCCTCGCACCAGGCGGCTGTCTTCGCGGACGAAGTCGGCGTTGTCGACGTGGGCGAGCCCGAAGTCGAGGACCTTCACCTCGCCGTCGGCCGTCAGCATCACGTTTTCGGGCTTCAGGTCGCGGTGCACCAGGCGCAGGCGGTCGCCGTTGTCGCCCGGGGTGGTCCACGCCTGGTACAGCGCGTCGGCGATCTCGCACCCGATCTCGATCGCCGCCTCGGTGAACACCTGCTCGCGCGCCTTGGCGCAGTCCTCGAGCACGGTGCGCAGCGTGACGCCGTGCACATATTCCATGACGACGGCACGTTGGTCGTCGAAGTACTCGAAGACGCGCACGATCGACCGGTGCTTGACCTGGTCCAGGAGCGCGAACTCCTGGCGCAACAGCCGCAACGACTCGGCGTTTCGGGCGTCCTTCAGCGACTTGACCGCCACCACCCGCCGACGCCCGGGCGCGCCGTGCCGCCCGGGGACTTCGCCCACGGCGAGCGAGACGCTGCCGAACTGGCCCTGCCCGAGCTCCCGGACGACCTCGTACTGGTGGATCTGCACGGGGGGAGCGTAATGCACGTGGGGGCGCCGGGCACGACGCGGCGCCCGCTGGCGCGGGTCGGCGTCCTCGAAATCAGCGGGTTGGGACACAACCTGCGTTTGGTGAGGCACACCGTCATCACCGGGTCCTGCCGGGTCGGAGGAGGACGCCGAACCGCGAGGGGCTTGCTGCACCGGCTCAGGTCCGTGAGCGTGGCGGCGCCGTACTCCGAGCGGGCGAGCCCGGCGGCCGAGGTCGGGGGGCGGCTCCGCCCGAGCGAAGACCTGGGCCAGCTCTTGACGCTCGCCCGAGGCGCATCTACACTCCGCCAGGTTGTACGGAGGATTGCATGACCCGCCCCCCCCCCGCGACTCTCGGTGTGGCGCGACCAGGTGTTGGAGCGGGGCTGGTCGACAGCCTGGTGGCCGAGCTGCAACGGGTGGCCGGGCAGCGGTCGCCGCCGGCGCTGGTGGGCATGGGTCTCGCGGTGCTGGACGCACTTTTCGAGGGCTCGGGCGAGCAGTACCTCCGCCACGGGGCCCGTTCCGCTTCACTGCGCAGGCTGCTCGCACACCCCGACTTGCCGGTCACGCCCGCAAAGCTGAAGCTCGGGGTCCGGCTCGCGGAGCAGCACCGGTTTCTGGGGCCCGTCGCCCAGTTGCTCACCTGCGCCCATCAAGTCGAGTTGCTTGCGGCGCCACCGCAGTCCCGCGGTCCACTCGCCGAGCGTTGCGTCCGTGAAGCGTGGACGGCGCGTGAACTGGGCGTCCGAGTCGACGAGTCCGGAAGGGCCATTCGATCGGGAGTGGGCCGCCCCCGCTTGCCGGCTGGGGCGCGCGCGCTCCGCGAGGTTGTGCGCCGCGCGCGCGATCCCCTCTTGGGCGACGCGCTTCGCGGATGTGCTCCCGAGCATCGTCACGCACTCCGAACTCAGCTGCACGCCGCGGCGGATGCCCTTCGCGCCCTGGCCGAGGAAGGCCTGCCCGAGGGAGCGCACGGCCCTGCAGAATATCCGAGCTGGAAATGAAGACGCTGTGGAAGCGATCGATCCCGGGTCCGTGGGGCTACAGTGCCAGGGCGGGCAGTTGCTCGTTTCAACCCGGAGTCAACCATGGCCAGTGGAATGCCGAAAGTCCTTCTCGTCGAACTTTTCAAGGACATGCCGGTGACGACCCTCGGCACGTCGGAGGGTGTCACCATCCTGAACCTCGAGGTGCCTCAGATTCGTGGCATTCTGCCCAAGGCGGCCTCGCTGGCGCTGTACGGCCTCGTGACGGAGGTCGCCGCGACGGACTTCGAGTTCAACGTGGCGTTCATCCCTGGCTTCGACCGAAACCACGAGGTGCCGGGTTCGCCCTTCAACATCGCCAGCGCCTGGTTCGATGCCACCCCGACGGGCGGCAGCCGGAGCGCGGACTACGCCACGCTGGGCAACTTCCTGCCCGAAGCACGCCTGCAGGCCGTGTGGCGCAACAAGCTGAACATCACGGGCGTGAAGAACGCGCGGATCAGCGCGATGCTCATCGTCACCCTCCTCACCTGACCGCTTGCCCGTCCGGAGGTCGCATGTGGTCACAGTTCAAACCGGTCGACTGGAGTCGCGCCGTGGTGAAGGGCCCCACCAACGTGGGGGGGTGCGGGTGTGGATGTGGGACCGCCGGCGCGCCGTGTGAGGGCGGGTTGGCGTCGTCCCCCCGTGGAACGGGGGGAGGCGGTCTTACCCAACACACGATCGTGCCGCGGGACATGGTGATCCCCGTAGTCCCCGTGGCCTGCGACACGATCACGGTCTACCCGTCGGAGACCATCGACCCTGTGGACTATTTCGGAAGGTACACACTTGCGGAAGTCCCTGCGAACTCCCCGGACCTGCGCCGTGGAGACTGGGTGGGGTACGACCTGTCGTTCGGCGCGTGGAGCGGCGGGTCCGGGGTTCTGACCCCCGACACTTCCATTGGTTCGGGGTGGCGGACCGACGCGCTCCATGCACACCTGACCGACGCGTACACCGTGGCCCCCAGCGGCTTACGGGCCGACTGGCCCACCATGCCGTTCGACCTGAGGGTTAATGAGGGCTTCTGCCACACGCAGATTTCGTGGTTGTACATGCGGCCCTACGTCTCGTCGGAGAGCGCCTGCAATCCCGTGCTCAACCCGGCGGCGACGGACGAGCTCCACCCGCCGTACCTCGTGTCCGGCGTCGTGCCGTACGCCGTGTGCAAGACGTCGTCGCGGATGTACGTCGCGTCCGGAGACTACACGATCGTGCGCGCCCGCGTGTACCTTGGCATGCTCAACCACTGTTCCTACTTCGTGCAGTCCAGCGGCGCGCCGTGGAACGCGTCGGACCTCGACCAGGTCGGCGAGTGGGACAACAACGTGGGCGAGGCGGCCAAGGGGGCGCTCGCCCGGGTCTGGCTGTCGTTCTTCAACAAGGTGGAGTACAAGATCACGGTGGTCACCGCCGACCAGGTCGGACCCGGCGAGGTGGCGTGGCAGGGAGTCAAGACCTACACCTGCTCGGCGGCGGACATGCCGAACGCGGCGAGCTACGACGACTCCTACGAGGACCTGGTGAACCACCCGAACCAGCACAACCCCACCCCCTTGGCGTTTTCGCACCCCACGGCGGACGACGACGAGATGAGCGCCTACCTCTCGTTCGTCACGTACGTCGAAGGTTGTGTCTGCCTCCCCGGTGATGTGCAATCGGGGAGTTTCGACACGGACGAGGCGTACGAGGAGATCTGGCGCGGCCTGATCCGGGCGGCGCGGGTGGAGCAGACCCTCACCTGGGTGGGCCCGAGTGGCACCAACACGGTCACGCGCAACTTCCGGCTAACGGCGAAGAACATGACCTCGTTCGGCAACCTCCGGGTGGCCCACGAGAGGATCCGGCCCGGTGCACCGTCCCGTTGGCTGTTGCGCAACGTCGACTACGAGCGCCTGGGCGTCGCGTGCGTACACTTCGAGGACGGAGGTGCCAGCTGCTGGGAGTTGCTCTAGTCCTGTTCGCCTGCTCCGAGTACGGCGTCGGCCCCCGCGTCGGCCCGTCGGACTCGGCGCCCGCGCCCGCCCAGGGCGTGGCGCCCCCTGACAGTCAAGCCTGCCGGGCGCCGAGTTGGGTCCCGCGGGGGGTCTCGACCGCCGACGCGTGCGAACCACCCCCGCCGCGCCCCATCGACACTCCGACCGTCAAGTGGGAGTTGCCTACGGAGGGGGGCAGTGGCTTCTGTGGTCCCCCCGCCGTGGCGCGGGTCATCGACACCGACGGTGACGGCGAGCTCACGCTCGCCGACCTGGCGACGGTCTTTCTCGTCGTGAATGGGAACTACGTCGCGGTCTCCGGCGACGGTGTGGAGCGTTGGCGGGTGCGCGGCGGTGGGACCGTCACCGGGCTGGCGCTCGCCGATGCCGACGGCGACGGTGTCGCCGAGTTGTACGTGAACAGCTCCGAGTGGATCCAGTCCCTCGACGCCACGACCGGGGAGTGGCGTTGGGAGACCGAGAAGAATGACCTGGACTACGAGGTCGACGGTGCCCCGGGGGTTGGGGACCTCGACGGCGACGGGGTCCCCGAGATCGTGGTCGGGCGCGAGGTGTACGACCTCGGCGGCAACCTCCTCGGCACCGGCGATGGCGGGATCGGCAGCTCGTCCGATTGGAGCGCCGCGACGGTTGCCGACGTGACCGGCGATGGTCGGCCCGAGGCGGTGGCCGGGAACACTGCCCACGAGGTCGACGGGACGAGGGTGTGGGAGTCCGACCTCAGCGACGCCTTCACCGCGGTGGCGGACCTGGACCTGGACGGGTCGCCGGAGGTGGTGGCCTCGCTGGTGCGGGAGGTGGCCGCCCTCGATGCGCATGGCAACACGGTGTGGGGTCCGTGGGAGTTGAGCACCTGGCAGAACGCGCGCCCGTCCGCCCCCGCCGTCGGCGATGTCGACGGCGACGGCTACCCCAACGTCGTGGTGGCCGCCGCCGAGACGCTCTTCGTCTACGACCACCTGGGCACACTGCTCTGGAGCGCCCCCACGGACGATGTCAGCGGCCGGGCGTCGGCCACCCTCGTCGACCTCAACGCGGACGGACGCCTCGACATCATCTTCCGCGGGGAGCACTTTCTGTACATCTGGGACGGTGCCGGCACCCGGTGGGTGTACCTTCCGGCCTACGGCGAAGAATGGATAAAATCTGGGACAAAACTTGAAAACCTCGTTGTGGTCGACGTGGACGGCGACGGCGTGACCGACCTCCTCGACACCCGGTGTGTCGACAACGGGCAGACGGCCGGCCCCACCCTCCGCGTGTGGAGCGCCCCGGGCTGGGGAGCGGGCGCGCCCTCGTGGACGCAGTTCGGCTACACCGACGGCATGGCCGATGCGTTCGGCCGGCACCCCCGCGAGTTCGTCCCCAACTACCTCACCGGCAACACCTTCCGGGGCACCCTCGCCGGCTCGCCCGCCGGCTGCGTCGACGCCTCGTTGGCGGTGGTCGACACCTGCGAGGATGACTGCGACGCGGCAGGCTGGACCGTCTACCTCGAGGTCGCCAACCGAGGGCGGCTCCCGATCGTGCGCACCCCGGTGTCGATCCGCGCCGACGGCGTCATCCTCACCACCGAGCGGGTGTCGGTCCCGGTCGGGCAGACCCGCATGGTCGCGCTCACCTTCGCGGCGCCCGACGCCGCCACCGTCGAGGCGGTGGTGGACGTCGACGAACGCGGCGTACGCGTGCTCGGTGACGTCGACCCCACCAACGACGCCGTCACCTTGCCGGTACCCGACGCCTGTCGCCCGCAGTAGTGCGCGGCGGCCCCGCCTCGGCGCGCTTCAGGACGGGCCTACCGCCGCGCCCACAAGATGCCGAAGAGCGCCCGGCGCATGTTGAAGAACGAGGCGGGCAGGTAGTTCCACGCCAACAACAGCGACATCAGCGACATGAAGACCACGAGCGAGGCGCGGAAGGACGCCGCCACCGGCCAACCGTCGGCCCCGGGGACCCCCGGGGGGCCGTCGATCCAGGCGTTGGGGTGCACGGGCACCGTCGCCTCGACCTGGTAGGGCTGCGACAGGCGGATCGTGACGTCGAACCCCCGCCGCAGGTGAAAGGGGTCGGTGCGGTAGCGGGCCTCGAACCACATGTAGCGCTTCTGGGCCGCGGCCTTGAACGCCTCGGCGAGGCCGTCGGCGTCCTTCCGGACGAAGCTGTCGCCGTTGCCGACCTTCGCGATCCAGGCCAGCGCGGCGTTGTCGACGCCGTTGAGCTCCACCCCGCCGTCGATCGGCTGCGGCGCCCACGCCTTGCAGAGCTGGCCCGCCGACACGTTGGTGCCCGACGGGACCTTGAAGGACTTCCACGCGCGCCGGCCGAGGCCCACGGTGTAGACGTCCGGTTGGTAGCCCTGGACGCCCTTGCCGAGCCGTACCGACTGCAGCGACTCCAACAACGACTGCAGGCGGGGCGCGTTGTCGCCGCAGGTGTCGGAGTTGCGTTCGTTGTTGAACCCGTCGGTGAGGGCGATGATCGTGGGCGCGAGTCCGCGCGTCTGCACCGCCGTCTTGATCTCGGGGCGCTCCGCCAGGCCCATCGTGCCGTAGTTGACGGCCTGGTACAGGTAGGTGTAGCCCGCGCCGACCTGCAGCTCGTCGCGCATCAGGCGGATGTACTCGGTGGGGTCGGACACCACCCACTTGCCGCCGAGGGGCTCGGGCAGGCCGCTGCCCCGGAAGACCAGAGGCGAGACCTCGCCACGCGCGCCCCCCTCGCCGCCGAAGAACGACGCCACGACGTCCTTGCGCAAGAGTGCACTGCGCAGCTTGTCCATCCGGGTCTTGCCGTCGTCGGTGTCGACCACGCTCATCGAGCCCGAGCCGTCGATCAACAGGACGAAGAGGTTGCCGGTCGCGGAAGGCTGGTGCGGGATGATCGACACCCGCGAGTCGTCGGCGTTGGCCGGGTTGTGGCCGTCGTGCAGCACCTCGATGGCGTCGGGGCGCAAGGTCATCGGCGAAGCCGAGCCGTCGACGACGAGCTGGAAGGCGAGGCGCACCGTGCCGGTGGCGCGGTCCACGAACGGTTTGCAGAACTCGCGCTCCGCGTCGCTGATGGAGTCGGCCTTCTGGCAGTCCTCCTCGGAGTCGAAGATGCGCAACGCGAAGGGGCCCGACTGCCCCTTGGTGACCGGCGTGCCGACGCGGATGGTGGTACCGCCGATCGCGGTGAACTCGTCCTCGGCGCAGCCGCCGAGGACCACCAGGAGGAGGGCGCCGAGCACGCTCACCGCTCCTCCTTGGGGAGCATCAGGAACTCCACGACGATCTGACGGTCCTTGGGCCCCAGCAACAGGCGGTCGCCGCTGGCCAGGCGCGTGTCCAGCGGCGCCGGGCGGCGCCGGTCGTAGCTGAGATCGACCCGCTCCAGGAACCGCCGGACCAACGTGGGCTGCAACGACAGGCCGCGCGCCCGGTACTCGCCGTCGTTGGTGCGCAGGACGCTGGTGTGCAGCTCCATCACGCCCTGGTCGGCCGGCAGGAACAGGTCGAGGCCCCGCGGGAAGTGCCCCACGAACCGCTCGCGCGACTTGCCGTCGGCCCCGTCGATCGGGATGCGCCGCCCGTGCCGCGTGACGCTGAGCACCCGCAACCAGCCCGCGTACAGGTCGTCGGGGACGCCCCACGTGAACAGGCCGAACGCACCCCCGAACGCGACGGCACCGACCGCGCCGGCCCAGAACAGGTCCTTGGCGAACGGGTACGCCGAGTAGCCGACGACGTACCAGGTCAGCCCGCCGACCACGCCCGCCACGAGGCCGCCGGAGAGGTGCGACAACGCCCCCCGGAAGCGCCGGGGGATCATCGACCCGAGCCCGGCGCCGAAGCCCGCCGCCACCCACGCGAGCAGGCGGTGCCGCAGGCTCACCAGCGTGGCGTCGGCCCCGTCGTCGCCCATGAGCGCCGGCCCCACCAACCCGGCCCACGCCCAGAACCACCCGAGCGCGAACAAGACCGACAAGGCCGTGCCGAGCGCGGTCAGGCCCGCCCGTTTCCACATCGGCGAGCGGCGCAACGAACCCTCGGCGTAGAGCGAGCCGCCCCCCGCGGCCCCGGCCAGCGCACCGAGGAAGATCGCCCCGTCCCACGCCTGGCTCCACGGGGCGCCCGCCCAGCTCGCGGCGAGCACGACCCACCACGCGACCAGGCAGAATCCGGCGCACGCCGCGGCCACGGCGGTGTGCCGGAACGGCGTGAACGGGATGAGGAAGATGTTCATGCGGCCGACAGCCTATCGTCCGGCGTTAAGCAGTGCCCGCGATGGCCCGCGACGATCTCGCCCTCTACCTGGTCCTGTCTCCCGAGTTCGGCGGAACCCGCTTTGGCCCGTTCGAAGGGCTCGAGGTGCGGCTCGGCGCCGACCGCGACCGGTGCCACATCGTGCTGCCCGAGGCCTTCGGCGTGGCCCGCGAGCACTGCAAGCTCATCCGCCAGGGCGACGGCAGCCTCATCCTCGCTGCGAGCGAGCGCACCGCCGCGGTCTTCGCGTGGAAGGGCGACGCGCGGCGGCCGCAGCAGCTTCAAACGCCGATGGCGCTCCGCCCGGGCGACCGGTTCGCCCTGGTCTCGCCCGAGGGTGCGCGCTTCACGGTCGAGTTCGCGGCGCTCCCCCCGGAGGTCGTGGCGCAGCGCGCCAAGGCCAAGGGGCGGCGCAACAACCTCACCGCGGAGAAGTTCGCCCAGGAGGGCTGGCGCCTGCTCCTGGCGCGCCTGTGGGCGCTGGGCCCGGTCGGCATGGCGATGCGCGGCTGGTACATGCTCACCAGCGGGGCGCTCCTCCAGCCGCGGATCCTCATCCCCCTGGCCATCGCGGCCGTCGGGTACATGGGCACCTTCGCGAGCTCGTGCGCGGCCTTCAAGTTCAAGGCCGACGCCATGGTCGCCGCCGACGAGCTCGACGAGTGCAAAGCGCGCGAGGGCTTCTCCTCCTCCGGCGGCGGCCTCGCCAGCCGCACGCCCACGCAGTTGGTGGGCGAGCTCGCGTCCAGCGCCGCGCTCGGCTCCGCGTTGGAGAACCAGGGCGACTTCGCGGGCGAGGTCGTCAAGAAGCTGCGCACCCTCTTCGCGAGCCGCGACAACTACCAGTGGTTGCTCCAGGACAGCGGCGAAGCGCGCGCCGAGTGGATCCGCTGGCGCGAGGCGATCGGCGGCTCCGATGCGTTCGATCCCGCCACCAAGCTGTTGCTCCCCTTCGCCGCGGCCATCCCGAAGCGTACGCGCGAAGACTGGAACGTGCAGACCGACGTGCTCAACCAGCGCATCTGCGTCCGCGGTCCGGCGCGCCTGAGCTACCGCCAGGCGTGGTCCTTGGGCCTCGACCCGGTCTTCGTCGATGCGTTCCGCGGCGACGAGACGGTGGGCTTCACCGACGACGAGCCCGGCCGGATGAAGCTCATCACCGACGCCGCGCTCGCGGCCGGCCAGCCGGCGCCCGACCCGACCCTCGCGATCGAGCAGGCCCAGCTCGCATCGGGCCGCGAGTTCTGCCTCTACCAGACGGGCGAGGACGCCCGCAGCAAGCAGTCCAAGACGCTCGACGCGTTCGAGCGGCACTTCGGCTCCCGCGCCAACGCCGTTCCCGAGACCAGCCAGAACGAAGCGCCGATCGCCCGCATCGTGAAGCTCTACGCGGCCGACGCGCCGGGCAACCGCTACGAGGAGAACGACAGCCCGCGGCTCGACTTCCGCAACGGAATGGTCACCCCGCTCGAGGAGGAGCCGACCAAGGACCCCATCCTCCAACGCAGCGCCGAGGTCATCGCGCGCGCCGTGGGTCTGCCGTGCATGTTGGCGTTGGAGCGGCCGGACGCGGTCGAGGCCACCTTCGGCCGCAACGTCGACCCCGTCACCTGCCTGGTGCTCGACTACAAGGTCCGGCAGGGGCGTTGAGCGCGCCGCCCGACTGGCCACGCCGCGCCCGCGTGCTCGCGGGGCTGACCATCGCGTGGAACGTCGTCGAGGGCGTGGTGGCCATGGGGTTCGGCGTGGCGGACGAGTCGGTGGCGCTCTTCGGTTTTGGCCTGGACTCCTGGGTCGAGGTCGGTTCGGCCGCGGTGGTGTGGTGGAAACTCACGCGACCGCCCGGGTGCGCCACGACCCAACGCGGGCAAGAACGGCGCGCGACCCGCTGGATCAGCACGTTGTTCCTGGTCCTCGCCGGTGTCACCGCGTTCGGCGCCGCAGCGCAGCTCGCGACCGGCGGCCACCCGGTGAGCACGCTGCCCGCGACGGTGGTGAGCGTCGTGAGCCTCGCAGGGATGGCCTTTCTCTGGCGGGCCAAGCTTGCCGCCGCCGCGGCGCTCGACAGCCGTACGCTCGCGATGGACGCCGCCTGCTCCCGCGCCTGCATCCAGCTCTCGACCGTGCTCCTCGCCGGCAGCGCGATCTACCTGATGGTGCCGAGCTGGTGGTGGGCAGACAGCGTGGTGGCGCTGGTGCTCGCCGGCTTCATCGCCCGGGAGGGGTGGCAGGGCTGGGTCGCGGCCAACGCGGTCGAGTTCACGGGCGGCTGCGGCTGCGGCGAATAGGGGCTCGGGTCGGGGCGGCGCCCCGCGACCGTCCCGACCTCGATCGGCGCGTGCGGGCACCGCGTGCGGCGCGCGGGCTTGACGTGGCGGGAGCGTAGTCGTATGACGACGGGATGGAACGCCTCTCCGTTACCTTGCCGGTTGAGCTCGTCGAGCGGGTCCGCGACGCGGCCGAGGCCGATGGGGCCACACTTTCGGGGTGGTTGGCGCGCGCGGCCGAAGCCCAATTGGTCCTGCGCGGTGCGGCCCATGCCATCGCGGCGTGGGAGCGCGAATACGACGAAGCGTGCGCGGAGCGTACGCCGCCCCGCATGTAAAGTGGGCTTGACGTGATGTAGCCCCGACGCTACGCCTGGGGCGTGTCTGCGCTCCACGTACACCTCCGCGCGGCGCGTACACGCGCCGGGCTCACCGCGACCGCGCTCGCCGACACGGTGGGCCTCTCGCGCCAGGCATACGCAGCGGTGGAGGCGGGTCGCGCCATCCCCGGCACCGACACCGCCCTTCGGCTCGCCCGGGCGCTCGGCACCCCCGTCGAGGCGTTGTTCGGCCTCGGCGGGGCCGGGCCCCTCCCTCCCGTGGCCCCGTCGTGCGTGGTGCGCGTGGGGGAGCGCGACGTCGAGCTCCCCCTGGGCGCGCCCCACGGGCTCCCGGGGGGTGGGGGCGAAGGCCGACCCACGGTCGTGCTCGCGGGCTGCGATCCGGGCACGGCCATCCTCGTGGCGCGCCTGGCCGAGCGGCACGGCGTCCACCTGCTCTGGGTCGAGTCGGGCAGCACCGCGTCGCTGGGGCGCCTCGCTCGGGGCGAAGTGCACGTCGCGGGCAGCCACCTGCCCGACACCGCCGCGCGCGTCGCGGCGGCGGGGCTCGACGCGGAGGTGGTGCACCTGGCGGTGTGGGAGCAGGGCCTGGTGGTCGCGCCCGGCAACCCGCTGGCGCTGGCCGGGGCCGAAGACCTGGCGCGGCCCGGCGTGCGCCTGGTGAACCGCGAGACCGGGTCCGGGAGCCGACGCCTGCTCGACGAGCGGCTCGCCGTGGCGGGCGTCGTGGGCGAGCGCCTCCCCGGTTACCGAACCGCGGCCAGGGGCCACCTCGCGGTGGCCGAGGCGGTCGCGAGCGGCCTCGCCGACGCCGGTGTGGCCACGGCGGCCGCGGCGCGGGCGTTCGGCCTGTCGTTTTCGCCATGGGAGCACGAAGCGTACCGGCTGGTCGTACCTCGGCGTTTCCTGGCGCTGCCCGTGGTGGCGTCCCTCCTCGACGTCCTGCGGGCGCCGGCGGTGCGTGCCGACTACGAGCGCCTCGGCGGCTACGATCTGCAACACATCGGGACGGCGGCGTGAGGGCGGCGGTCTGCCTGTGGTGGCTCGGTGCGTGCGGCGAGGGGCCCCCGGGCCCGGCCGCGGCGCCGGCGACCACCGGCGCGGCTCCCGTGGCCTGCGAGGCGCCGCTGGTGCTCGCGGCGGCCGACCTCGCGCCGGCCCTCACCGAGCTCGCCGCGCAGTACGCCGCCACCTACGGCTGCGCGCCGACGTTGTCCTTCGGATCGACGGGCGCGTTCACCACCCAGCTCGAACAGGGCGCGCGGGCGGACGTGTTCTTCGCAGCGAGTGTCGACTTCATCGATCGCCTGGACCGCGCCGGCCTGGTCCGGGCCGGCACCCGCGTGGAGTACGCCCTCGGGCGCCTCGTCCTGGTGGCGCCGCCGGGCCGCGCGCCGCCCGCGTCGCTCGCGGGGTTGTCCGACCCTGCGTTTCGGTTTGTGGCCATCGCCAACCCGGAGCACGCGCCGTACGGGCGGGCGGCGGAGCAGGCGCTCGCCTCGTCGGGCCAACTGGAGACCGTGCGGCCCCGGCTGGTGCTCGGGGAGAACATCGCGCAGGCCGTACAGTTGGTGGACTCGGGGAACGCCGATGCCGGCATCGTGGCGTTGTCCTTGGCGCTGGCGAGGGAAGGCGCCGCCTACACGCCGATCGATGCATCCCTGCACGATCCGTTGGTCCAGGTGGCGGCGATCCCGACCGCCGCCGAGCGTCCCGAAGCGGGGCGCAAGATGATCGGGTTGGTGACCGGAACGCTGGGCCGGCCGGTGATGGAACGGTACGGCTTCGTCCGGCCGAGCGAATGAACATGGTCGACCTCCTGCTCCGTTCGTTGGCTGTGGCAACAACGGCCACGATCCTGGTCGTCGTGACCGGCGTCCCCTGTGCCCGATGGTTGGCGCGGCGGCGCGAGCGGTGGGCCGACGCGGTCTCCACCGTGGTGATGTTGCCCATGCTGCTGCCTCCGACGGTGCTCGGATACCTGCTGCTCCTCGGGATTGGTCGATCTTCGCTCGTCGGCCGGGCTTGGGAGGTGGCCACCGGCGGCTCCCTGGTGTTCACCCCTGCGGCCGCGGTCTTGGCAGCGGCGATTTCAGCGTTTCCATTTATGTTTCGTGCGGTTCAGGCCGGCTTCGAGCAGGTGGACCCCCAGTTGGAGGACATCGCACGCACCCTCGGGCGGACCGAGTGGGAGGTGTTCCGCGAGGTGTCCGTGCCGCTTGCGTGGAGGAGCGTCGTGGGGGGCACCGCATTGGCGTTCGCGCGGGCGATGGGGGAGTTCGGTGCGACGGTGATGGTGGCCGGGAACATCCCGGGCCGCACGCAGACCGCGAGCCTCGCGGTGTACGACGCGGTGCAGGCCGGGCGCGGCGGCGACGCCGCGCTGCTCACGGTGTTGTTGTCGGGCCTGGCGGGTTCGGTGTTGTACATGGTGACCCGATCGGGGGCGCGGTGAGTGCGCTCGCGGTGGATGTACGCGGGCGGGTGGGGACGTTCACCTACGCGTTGGGGTTCGATTCTGACACTCGGGTCACGGCGCTGGTCGGCCCGTCGGGTGCGGGGAAGACCACGGTGCTTCGTGCGGTGGCCGGGCTGGTGCGCCCCACCGGCGGGCGGATTGCATTGGGGCCGCGGGTCCTGTTCGATGGGGCCTCTGGCGTGGACCTGCCCGCGCGGGACCGCGGCGTGGGCCTGGTCGTCCAGGGCAGCGCCCTGTTCCCGCACCTGGACGTGGCGGGCAACATCGGCTTCGGGTTGCACCGGTGGGGGCGGGGAGAACGCGATGCCCGAGTGCGGGAGCTGGCCGAGCTCGTGGAGCTGGGCGCGCGGCTGACCGCCCGCCCCGGCGAGCTGTCCGGGGGCCAGGCGCAACGGGTTGCGTTGGCGCGAGCGCTCGCGCCGCGCCCCGAGCTGCTGCTCCTCGACGAGCCCTTCGGCTCGCTGGACCTTCCGTTGCGTCGACGGATGCGGGAGGCCCTCCGCGCGGTGCTGGCCAAGGAGACCGCGCGGGTCTTGCTCGTCACGCACGACGCCGACGACGTATCGGAGTTGGCCGAGCGCGTGGTGCGCGTGGCCGGCGGTCACCTGGAGTTCCAATGATCCTCCCGCTGCTGTTGCCCGCGCTCGCGGCCGAGCCGGCGGTCCCGGCGGTGTCGGCGGCCCCCGGGTCGGGCGTCACCGTTGCCTCGGGCGACGGTCGATTCTCGCTGACCTTACGGGGGCGGGTGCAACTCCGCGAGCTCGTCTCGGTGCCCGCCGCCGAGGCGGGCGGTTCGGCCGAACCCGAGCTGCAAACGCAGTTGAGCACGGCCCGACTATGGTTGGGCGGGCACCTCCTCTCCGAGCACACACGCTGGGTGCTCCAGCTCGCGGTGGCGCAGCGCGACTTCCGCGACGGGGCCACCAGCCCGGTCTTCGACGCCTACTTCGACTTCACGCAGAACCCGAACCTCATGGTCCGGGTGGGCCAGGCGTTCGTTCCCTTCGATCGCCTGCGTACCATTCGGGAGTTCGCGCTCCAGTTGCCGGATCGACCGCGGGTGATCTCGGAGTTCGCGCTCGACCGCGACCTCGGGGTGGTCGTGGGGTCCGACCGGCTCGGTGGCGCGGACTCCGTGGTGGCCTACCGTCTCGGCGTCTTCGGCGGCTCCGGGATCCACCAGCTTGACGCACGACCTCCCGGCGGACTGTTCGTGGGGCGCGTCGAGGTCCGGCCCCTGGGACCGATCGACGACGACAGCGAGGGCGACCTGGCTCGTCGCACCGCCCCGGGTCTCGCGCTCGGGGTGGCCGGCGCCTTCAACCACGGCAGCGCCCGCGCACGTGGCACCACCTCCACGGTGTACGAGCTCGGCACCACCGACTACACGCATGCGGCCGCGGATGCGGTGTTCAAGTGGCGGGGGCTCGCCGTGGAGGCCGAATGGATCCTGCGCGAGGCGTCTGTCGACCACATCGACGGCGTCGACGAGGCCGGGGTGGCGGCGGTCGAGTACACCCGGTCGGGTTGGGGGGTGGTCACGCAGGCCTCGTACATGGTCGCACCCCAGGTCGAGGTGGCGGCTCGATACGCGAGATTGGGCGCCTTCGACGGGACAGATCCGACGCTGCTCGCGACCGTGGCCGAACAACCGAACGAAGCCACGGTTGGCGCCAACCTCTACCTCAATGGGCACAAGTTCAAGGTTCAGGCCGGCGCGTCGACCTTCTTCGGTGATCGCGCGTCGCTGGACCGGGCCGAGTGGGGCGGTTCCCTCCTGGTGGATGCTACGTTCTGACCCGCCTGCACCCTGACCGGGCCGTCCTTGGCGCCGAGTTTCTTCAACCGGCGTGCCTCGTCGGGGAGGCCCCCGAGCCAGCGAAGGGCGAGCGTGCGGTCAACGAGGTCGGGCATCGGCGCGGTGACTGCCGCGAACCCGATGACCCGATCCGAGAGCCTTCCCTCGAAGCAGCGGCGAGAGGGCCTCGGGGACGAGTGCTGGGGTGCGTCGAAGTCGCGTTTGCGGCGGTGCAGCGCAACCCCAAGGCACACCGGCGGGTTGAAGGCCGCATCCGGCAGGCGATCGTCCGCAGGTTCCCTTACGTCGTGCTGTTCGGGGAGTACCCTGACTATGTCGAGATCCTTCCGGTGTTCCACACCTCTCGCGATCCGAAGCAGTGGCAGCGGCGGGAGG
>SXOM01000444.1 GCA_005776735.1 Pseudomonadota bacterium | reverse complement strand
GCCACGGCGCGCCCGCCTACGCCCGGCGCGCCCGGCGCCGCGCCAGGGCGGCGGCGACCATGAGGCCCGCAAGCCCGCTCGGCTCGACCACGCCGCAGAAGCCCACGCCCAAGTCGACCGTGCCATAGTCCTGGCCCACGTCGTCCGGCCGGCTCGCGTCGTCGAAGGGCTGATCGTTCTGCTC
The DNA here is from genome assembly GCA_005776735.1 of Pseudomonadota bacterium. GTDB lineage: Bacteria > Myxococcota_A > UBA796 > UBA796 > SXON01 > SXON01. The sequence goes on along the minus strand of SXOM01000444.1, from coordinate 5,627 downwards.
GGTGTCGGTGTCGGCGTCGGAGTCCGCATCGGTGTCGGTGTCGGTGTCCGAATCGGTGTCGGTGTCGGTGTCCGAATCGGTGTCGGTGTCGGTGTCGCCGCCGTACATCTCCTCCCAGCTCTGCACCGGCGTGTAGTCCTCGATGAACGAGATGAACTTGTCCACGCGGGCACCGCCGGTGGCCCCGGCGCTGCACGGCTTGCTGCCGCCGGCGATGGCGTACACGAACCCGTTGACCGCCGCGAGCTCGTACTGGCCCTCCGCGATGATCTCCAGTCCGGCACCGCCGGAGTCGCCGTAGCAGACGTTCTGGTCGTCGACCGGGTCGTAGGCGTACAACAGCGTGGTGTCGAAGTCGTACAGCGGCAGGTCGGCCGTACGCTTCTTGCCGCTGTCGCTGGCGTAGTCGGAGGTGACGCCCCAGCCGACGTAACGGTAGTCGTCGCCGATCATCGAGTCGCGCAGGTTGTCCTTGTTGACCGGCATGGGGTCGATGCTGGTGATCTTCTGGTTGAGCTCGACCACCGCGATGTCGTAGAAGCTGTTCTCCCCGTCCCAGTTGTCGTGGGCGTGCCAGGTCTTGACGCCGGCATAGTCGTCGATGCCGTTGTTGGTGTAGAGGCTGTCGCCGACCATCACGTAGTGCTGGTCCAGGCCGTAGTCCTGCTCCATCTCGGTGAAGGCGTCGGTGCAGTGCGCCGCGGTGAGGACGAACTTCTCGGCGATGAGCGTACCGGAGCAGAACGCGGAGCCCTCGCCTCGCGAGTTCTGCGAGTAGAGCACCACCACCTGCGGGTAGTCGCTGGTCGTGTCGCCATTGACGATGGGCGGCGGCGGCGAATCGGCGTGGGACAGCGCGACGGCGAAGAGCAGCATGGTCATCCTCGGATCCCGACCATAGCCCGATCCCAGGCCGATCGGACAGCCCCAACTCCGTCAGGGGCTGGTCAGGCGGCGCCCGACGGGCATTCGAATTACCGCCCGCCGCCACCGGAGCGCCCGTGCTGCTCGTCCTCACCGCCTGCACCACCCTCGAGCCGACCTGGATCGAGTCTCCCGCCTGCGCCAACGAGCCCTACGCCTGGTCCGACGACCTCGCGAGCTGGGTCTCCCAGGGCGACGGGCAGGGCGCCTTCTCCGTCGACCCGCCGGGCGACGCTGCCACCTCGGTCGACGGCGCCTACGACTACTCCACCGGGGACTTCGCGTGGACGCGCAGCTACGGCGAAGACTACTGGCAGACGCGCGTCGAGGTCCAGTCGGGCGTCGGCACGGTCTTCCACAACGGCGACCTGAGCGTCGAATACGTCACCGTCACCACCGACCGCCTCGACGAGACGTGGCAGGAAGGCTGGCGCGTGGAGCGGGTGGAGTGTGCGCAGGAGTGGTGGGTCTGGGACGCCACGTCCGACGCGCCGACCTACAGTCACTACCAGGGGGCCTGGTCGGCCGACGTGTTCGAGTGGGCGGGGCTCGACGAGCTCGAAGGCCGTTCGGGCACCCGCGCCCCCGACGGTTCGGGCACGCTCCACGACGAATCCGGGAAGGACGAGCAGGACTTCACCTTCCGCGCCGACGGCACCTCGCTGCGCGAGTTCGACCTCTCCGACACCAACTACACCTACCGGGGCAGCGACGAGACGGCCTGGAACGGCGACGTCACGCAGCAGTACACGATCCTCGACGGCAAGCAGGAGCTGTGCGAGGTCGAGGCCGAGTTCCAGTACGACGGTGACGGAACGGCGACGTACGACTGCGACGGCGAGGTGTTCACATGCGAGTACGACGTGCGCGCGGGCGACTGCACCTACAGTTGCGACGACGGCAGCGAAGGCGACTGCTGAGCTGCGCGTGCGGCAGGCGCGCCGCGACCGTCCCGAAGGCGGCGGTGCCTGCCGCGCGCCTGGGCGCGACCGGGGCGATGCGTTGCGCGCCGGGCTCGGATTCCACCTTGCCGGGTCGCGGCGCAACGCCCTCGTGGGGGCCCCGTTCGGCCTAGTCCACCGCCATCGACGCGTCGCGGCCGAAGCGGACACGCGGCATTCGATGCTCGAGGTCGACGATCTGTTGGGCGCGGGCGAGCGCGGTCCACACCTCGACGTGATCGGCCGGGCCGCCGGTGGCGAGCAGCTCGGTCATGTCGTGTGTCGGGAAACTGTGGACGTGGGTGGTTCGTTTGTGGGTACGCATCGCCGTGGCCATGACCCACAGCTCCTCGATGCGCTCGTCGGTCATCGCGAGGCAGCCGATCGAGGCGCACGAACCGTGGATCATGATCGCGCCGCCCGGTCGTTTCGGGTCGCTGCGCACCTTGTCCGATGCGTTGGGGTAGCTCACGCGCATCGACAGGTGGTAGTCGCTCCACGGATTGAAGAGGTCCAGGGTGTAGAAGCCCTCGGGAACCTGGAAGTCGCCCTCGCGGCGCTTGGGGCCGGGCCCGCCCGACGCCGCGCACACCCGGTAGGTCGTGACGTGGGTGAGGGGCCCCTCGGCCGCGGCGGCCCATACCTCGAGCTCCATCTCGGCCTTGTACGCCCGCAGGAGCAGCTCGCGCGGGGGCCACGCCACGCCCGCGGTGGCGAAGAGCGCCTCGACCACCGGGCGGCGCAGCGCCGCCGCCGCTTCGCGTGCCTTGGCGCTGAGGGTGGAGGGCGCGTCGTAGTCGGTGCCGTCGCGGACCGCGGGCGCCGCCAGGGCGAACGAAAACAGCGCCGCGAGCATCACCGCAGGGGCGACCGCACGAGGCGCACGCCGTCGACGTAGACCGCCACGTCGGACAGCCGGTTTCCCGCGAGGTGGGCCACGCCGTCGGCGTCGACCGTCCAGGTGGGGACGACGGCGTAGAGACGTTCGGTACGCTTCGGAACCAGACCCTCGAGGATGAGCCGTTGCCGGCCGCGCGTCACGCGGCCGTCGGTGCCGATGTGGGTGCGGGTGACGGCGGCGTCGATCCCGCCGTGATCGAGGATCGTCTCGGGCAGCGGCGGGGGAATGACCCTTTCGAGGTGGGGCAGCTCGGCACAGGTGAACGCAGCGGCGAGGGAGGAGGCGAGGAGGAGTACCATCCCCGCAGCGTACCTCAGGCCTCGCCGCGTTTGCCCGGATATTCGCCCTTCGGGAGCGCGGTGAGCTCGACGCCGAGCAGCTCGGCGTACACCCGCCCCGATGCGTCGACCAGCGCCACGTCGCTCAGCGTGCGGCGCCCCTCCGACCGCTGCCCGCGCAGCACCGAGCGCACCGGCCCGGGCGCGGGCTGGCCGTAGGGGCGCGCCGACGCGATCCCGGTGGGCAACGACGCCCCGCCGAGCGCCTGGCGGGACCAGAGCACGGCGAGCTGGAGCGCACCGTCGCCGGCCGCCATGTCGGTGACCCACCCGTCGGTGGCCCACCCCTTCTCGCGCACGGCGCTGAGCTCGGCCTCGGCCCGGCGTTCCCCCATGTCGGTGACCCGCCGGATCACCTGGAAGTCGGGACCGTGGAAGAGCAGGCGCTCGTACACCGCCGCCGCGTCGTAGGGGTAGGGGCCGCCGAGCGTGGCCGCCGGAGCGTCGGGTGCCACGGGCGGCGCGGCGCCGAGGCGGACGCGCGCGCGGTAGTGCGGGCGACCCCCCGGGGCGCGCAGCTCGAAGCGGAACCCGTCGGGGAGCGCCTCGACCGTGTGCACCTCCAGGCGCGTGCCCACGGTGTCGAAGTCGGGGACCTCGATGCCCTTGAGCACCGCGATCTCCTCGACGGCGTGTACGTAGGCGCCGGGACGGAGCTCGCGTGCACGCTGCGCGAACCACTCGAGCACCAGCACCACGGGGACCACGACCTTGTCGCCGACCGAGTGGTCGCGCAGGAAGCCGTAGTCCCGCGCGCACACCCGACGGACACTCGGGGCCGCGGCGTCGCCCGCGAGCAATCCCCCGATCACCACCTCGTGCGGGCCGGGGGCGCCGAGCTCGTCGACGAACGCGCGCGCGCCGGCGAGGAGCGGGATGAGCGCGATGCCGCGGGCGTGGAACGCGCGCGCGAGCGCCGGCGTGACCATGCCACCTTCCCAGGGCCCCCACCCGATGCTCCGCACCACCGCGCCCGGCCGGCGCACCGCCTCGCGGGCGGCGAGCCGGTTCAACAGCTCGTTGGCGGCGGCGTAATCGGCCTGTCCGAAGTTGCCGGTGCGCGCAGCCACGCTCGAGAAGAAACAGATCAGACGCAACGGATCGGCCTCGGTCGCCGACAACATGGCGCGGACCCCGCCGATCTTGGTGGTCCACACCGCGTCCCACATCGCGTCGGTCTTGTCCTTGACCTTGCGGTCCTGGAGCACCCCGGCGCCGTGGACGAGCCCGGTGATGGGCCCCCACTCGGCGCGGACGGGGGCCAGGGCGGCGGCGACCGCGCCGGCGTCGGCGACGTCGACCGGGACGTAGCGTGCGCGGCCGCCGGAGGCCTCGATGGCCGCGAGCGTGGCACGCGCTTCGCGCGTGGCGAGGATCGCCGCCACCTGCTTGCGGAGCGCAGCCGGCGAGCCGGCGGTGGGCGCCAGCGCCTTCATCAGCGCCGGCTCGTCGCTGGCGCGGCGCGCTTCGGCCGGCTCGTCGCCGTCGATGCGCGACCGCCCCAACAGCACGAACCGCGCCTGGGTGCGGGCGGCGAGCTCGATGACACACGCCGCGGTCACGCCGCGGGCCCCCCCGGAGACGACGACGACGTCGTCGGGGCCGAGGGCCGGCGTGGCGTGCGGGGAGGGGAGCGCGACGTCGGTGAGCGTGCGTCGCCCCGCCGCGCTGAGCGAGACCTGCACCGGCCCGCTGCGGCCGAGCTCGACCACCAGCGCGTCCAGCGGCGTGTCGACGGCGGTGTCGATCGCGCGCACGAAGGCCTCGGGGTGTTCGAGCGCCACCGTCTTGGTGAGGCCGTAGACCGCGGTGAGCGTGGGATCGTCGGCGCCGCCGAGGCCGAAGTCGCCGCCGAAGCGGGTGACGACCACGAACGCCCCCTGCGCGTCGAGCTTCGCGGCCCGGGCGGCCTGGAATGCGGCGCGGACCGTGCCGTCGTCGCCGGCGAACGCCACGACGACGACGCCGCGGTCGGCCTGGGCCGCGTCGGCGGCCACCGCGTCGACGCCACGCGTGGTCAACGCCGCGGCGAGCGCGCTGCGGAGCGGCTCGTCGCCGAGGACGACGACCGCGGGCAGCGGTCGGGCGCCGGCGTCGGGCGTGGGCACGAGCACCACGTCCAACCGTGCGAGCGCGGGCCCGAGCGCGGGCTCGAGCGGCGGCAGTGCGACCCCAGTGGCGCCCCCCCTCGTCGAGGGGGCTACTGAGGGTGGAGCACCTCGACGATCTGCCCGAGCGTATGCAGGCGACCGAGGGTCTCGGCGTCGGGCTCCGGGAGCTCCGGCGCCTTCTCACGCAGGGCGCTCAGGATCTCGACGCGCTTGATGGAGTCGATGCCGAGGTCGGCCTCGAGGTTCCTGTCGAGGCGCAACATCTCGGTGGGGTAGCCCGTCTTTTCGCCGACCACCGCGAGCAGGAGCGCCGACAGCTCCGAGGTGCCGTTGACCTTGCCGGGCGCGGCGGCGGCGGGCGCGGCGGCGGCGGGCGCGGCGGCGTCGGCACCGCCTAGCAGCTCGACGATCT
>SXOM01000443.1 GCA_005776735.1 Pseudomonadota bacterium | reverse complement strand
GAAGTTCGGCATTGCCACGCCCACCGACCTTGGGCCGGTGCAGCAAGACCCTCGCGGTTCGGCGTTCCCCCGCTTGTGCCAGACGCCGCCCGTCGGTGGCCGGTTCGGTGACGCGGCGGGTGACGGGTCGGGGGGAATTGGCCGAGCGGAGCGCCGGGTCGCCGCTTGCGGCGACCCGGCGGGGGAGCGAGCGCCAATTTCCCCCGGCCCGGCAGGACCCGGGGGTGACCTCGTCCCCGCCCGACCTCCGGCGTCTGCCCCCCGCCCGAAGCCGACCCGCGCCTCGGGTCGCCGCGTCTTGCCCGGCCCGCGCCGGATCGCCCTCGGGTGGAGTCATCCCCCGATCGGCACGCTCCGACCCAGGTCCCAGAGGGTCCCTGCCACCGCGGCGGCGGCGCGGCCCGCGAGGCTCACGCAGCTCTGTAGCCTTGCGGGGCTCGCGAACTCGGGGAACGCCGCGGTGCGGGCGTCACAGCTCGCGTCGACCGCGGCGTCGACGCTCTCGGCGATGGCGTCGCGGTAGCGGCGCACCCCCTCTCGCAGCTCCGGCGTGGGGGCGCCGGTGGGCGACGGGTCGCCCAGCAGCTCGCCGAGCACGAGCACGCCGGCCTGGATCGCGCCGCAGGGGCCGAGCCCGGTGAGGCCACCCTTGCGGAGCGCCTGGTAGCTCGCGGTGGGCAGGCCGAAGGTGGCCGCCAGCGCGATGCCGCAGCTGTGGTGGGGCACCTCGACGCCGGCGTAGAGCCGCTCGGCGTGGGCCCGGGCGGCCGCGACATACGCGTCGCGCGTCACCGCATCCCGGGCGGCTTGGCGGCGGGCGCCGCCTTGGGCGCGGCGGCGGCCGGATCGGCGCCGAGCACCCAGTAGGGGCTGCCCGCGAGGCTGGTCTTGAGCTGGGTGACCTCCTGCGGGTGCAGCTCGAACGTCTGCGGCTGGCGGGTGCGCGGGTCGACCTGGGTGGCGAACCAGCGGTCGCCGACCTTCGCCTTGTGCAGCAAGAGCCCGCGCGGATCGTCGTAGACCAGCACGAGGTCCTTGGCGGTGAGCGGCCGGTTCGGGTCGGGCGGCGGTTCGGGCGGCGGCGGGGGGGGCGGCGCGGCGGCGGCCGGCTTGGGCGCGGCGGTGGCCTCGAGCACCTCTTCGAGCTCCCATTGCACTTCGAGCGGCTCGCCCTTGCGGGCGTAGTCGACCGCTTCGCGCACCGCGGCGCCGCCCTCGCCGCGGATGGCCGCGATCAGCTCGGCCTTGATGGTCTCCCGCTCGGCGTACCCGGCGTTGCGCAGGCGGGCGACCGCTTCCTCGACCCCGTTCATGTTCCGTCCTCGCCGGGCGGTCTAACCGGGAGCGCTCGCCGCCGCCGCGGCGGGCGCCGGTGGGAGCGGTTACCGGGCGGCGTGGACTTCCTGGAGCGGCTGGCCGAGCGCGATCGTGAGCGGCTTCTGGCGGTGGCGACCACCGTGCGCCTCGCCCGCGGCGAGTACCTCATCCGCCGCGGGGAGCGAGGCGGCGACTTCTACCGCCTGGTCGAAGGGGAGCTCGAGGTGATCGACAGCCGCCAGCAGCCCGCGGTCGTGCTCGACGTCATCGGTCGAGGGCACATGGTCGGCGAGATGGGCTTCCTCCACGAACAGACGCGCACGGCCGACGTGCGCGCGGGGGAGACGTCGGTGTGTCAGCGGTGGGACCGCGGCGCGCTGTTGCGGGTCCTCGAGGCCGATCCGCCGTTCGCGGCCGCGTTCTACCGGGCGCTGGCCGGCCTCGCGGTCGAGCGCAGCCGCACCATCACCACCAACGCCATGATGGGCGCCCTCGCGGGCGGCCGGGGGGCGGGGAGCGAGTCGGCGGCGCAGCAGGCGCGGGTGCTCGCCTCGCGGGTGCGCGAGATGCTGGTCGAGCTCGAGCCGCTCATCCGGCGCGACAAGGTCGCCGCCAACCAGCGGGTGCTCGCCGCGCTGCACAGCTTCCAGGTCGAGGTCGAGTCCACGTTCGCGCGCCTGGGCCGCGAAGAGCAGGACGCGGCGGGCAAGGAGCTCGCGCGCGAGCTGCACCCCTACGTCATGCGCTCCCACTTCGGCGAGATGGCCAACGACCGCGTGGACCGTTGGGTGGGCGACCCGTGGTCCATCGCGCACGTGGCGGCGCACAAGCCCGAAGGCGACGGCGCCCTCGGCGAGATGATCGACGGGTGGCTGATGGACCTCCCGAGCGCGCGGGCCCTGCGCGAGCGGCGGGCGCTGGCGGCGCAATTGGTCTCCGAGTCGCTCCCCACCCACCCGCCCGCGCGCCTTCTGGCGCTCGGGGCCAACAGCGGGTGCTTGTTGGTCGAGGAGCTCGATCGCCTCGCGCGCCTCGGCGGCGCCGAGATCGTGTGCCTCGAAGGTTCGCGCGACGCGCTCCAGGTCGTCGAGACGCGCCTGCAGGGCCGCCCGCGCAACGTGCGCCTGCGCCTGGTGCAGTCCGACCTCGGCGCGTTGTGCCGCGGGAAGCTCCGGCTCGCCTACCCGCCGCAGGACGTGGTCGTCATCGACGGCCTGCTCGAGTTCCTGCCCGAGCGGGTCGTGGTCACCTTGCTCGGGGCCATCGTCCGCCAGCTCGGTCCCCACGGCCGGGTGGTGCTCACCGCGATGGCGCCGGCGGCCGACGACCTCATCTTCCGCCACCTGTTGATGTGGCCGATGGTGCGCCGCTCGTTGCCCACGCTCCGCGACCTGCTCGAGTCCGCCGGGCTGGCCGAGGTGCGCGCGTACGAGGCGGGGAGCGCGGGGCTGGTCGCGGTGGGTGCCGCTCTGCGCTGATGTTTGGCGAAAGCTGGACGCCGGGGGGTTGCACACCGGAAGGGGGCGGCGTACCCTTGCGTGCCCCGTGCTGGAGGTTCCTGATGCTGTCGTCCGTTCTCTTCGTCGGCTTGCTCCACCTTGCCGCCTGCTCCTCGGATGAGAAGCCGGCCGAGCCGGTCAAGCCTGCGGAGCCCGCCGAGCCGGCGGGGCCGCCCAAGCTCGACAAGGCCACGCTCGAAGCGGCGGCCGAGAACGTCGCGTTGGTGCCGTCTCCGGCCGAAATGCAGAAGGCGCTCGACAAGGCGGGCATCGCCACCGGCCTCAGCAGCATGGTCTCCGACCGCGCCCTGAAGATGGACATCGAGAACAAGGACGTCATCGCCGTCCGCACCGGCGTCGCCATGGCCGACGCGCTGCTCACGGTCAAGGATGCCCCGCCCGAAAAGCTCACCGCGCGCCTGGCCACGGTCAAGGCGGGCATGACCGCGCTCGGCGGCGGGGCCGACATCGCGGCCACGATCGACGACATCAACGCGCGCGTCACCAACAACTCCGTCTCCCGCGAAGACCTGGTCAAGGAGCTCGACGAGATGCACGGGGCCATCATCCCCGAGATCAAGTTCGAAGCGGGGGAGCGCGCCGTGCCGCTCATCCAGGCCGGCTCCTGGCTCGAGGGCAGCAACCTCGTCAGCGCCGCCATCGTCGCCGCGAACAACACCACGGCGGGCACCGAGCTGCTCCGTCAGCCCCAGGTCGCCGACTACTTCCTGAAGTACGTCGAGGTCGAAGGTGCGGGCAAGGCCCCCGACGAGGTGCTCAAGCAGCTCCACGGCACGCTCACCAAGCTCAAGGAGATCGCCAGCAAGCCCACGCTGTCGATCGACGACGTCAAGGAAGTCAAGTCGCAGACCGACGCCGTCCTGGCGCTGTTGTAGGAGCCCCCCGATCATGCTGACCGCCCTCTTCCTCGCCGCCTTCTCCTCTGCCGCGCTGGCCGACGAAGCCGCCGCCGAGACGTGCCTCAAGACCAAGATCTGGGAAGGCTACAACTCCGGCTGGGCGGTGCGCACCGCCACCAACGCCACCCTCGGCCAGGGCGAACATCGCATCTACCTGGTCACGTTGTACGCGGGCACCGAGTACAAGCTGATGGTGTGCGGCGACGACGCGGTGGTCAACGCCGACATCGTCCTGTACGACTCGCTCGGCAACGAAGTCGCGAAGGACTCGAGCAAGGACCGTGAGCCCACGGTCACCTACCGGGCTGCCTCCACCGACACGTTCTACATCGCGGTGCACGCGACGCAGACCAAGGACGCCGCCACCAAGGGCGGCATCGCCACCGCGGTCACCTACAAGTAGGCGTGTCCGAGCCCGGCGCCACTTCGCGCAGCGCGCGCGTCCTGGCGGGGCTGCAAGCGGCCTCGGTGCCGCTGCCGGCGCCCGAGGCGGTGGCGTATGCCGTCGACTTCGCGCTGCTCCTGGTTTCGGTCGCGGTCCCCGCGGCCGAAGCGTTGCCCGGGCGGCGCCCGGCGCTGCGCGAAGCGGTCGCGCGCCGTTCGGCGTTGGAGCCGGCCGCGGTCGACGCCTTGTTGGCCCTGGTCGAGCGCCCCGAGTACCGCGGCCGCGTGAGCGCCGCCGAGCTCGAAGCGTTTGTGGCGCGCTTCGGCGACATCGCGGGGCGCGAGCTGGTGCACGAAGACGAAGCCGACCTCGACCTCGACGACTTCGCCCGCAAACACGGCTCCGGCCACGCGCTGCTGTTGCTCGACAGCCTCTTCGCGGTCTACGCCGCCGACGGCGCGGTCGGCCGCGACGATCTGCTGCGGCTGGGGGTGGCCGCTGAGGGCCTCGGCATCGACCCGGTGGTGTTCTCCACCTTGTACCGGCGCCACGACCCGGCCATCGCCTCGGGGAAGTGGACCGTGCCGCTCGGGGCCGACGTCGTGCGGCTCGGGCGCTCCCCGGCCTGCGAGGTGCTCCTCGGCGACCCGCAGGTCGCCGCCCGGCACGCGGAGCTCAAGCGGACGGCGCAGGGTTGGCGGGTGGTCGACGCCGAGTCCGGCCGGCCCACCGTGCTCAACGGCACGCCGGTCAACGCCGCGCCGTTCGGCCTCGCCGACGAGCTGCGCATCGGGCCGTACACCCTGCGGCTCTCCCCCGGGCAGGACGCCGTCGAGGTCTCCGGCGACCGGCAGGTGGCGGCGTTGTCGATGCGGCGGCTGACCCGCACCATCGGCGACGTGTCGCTGCTCGACGACGTCAGCTTCACCGTCTTCTCGGGCGAGGTCGTGGCGATGATCGGGCCCTCCGGCTTCGGCAAGACCACGCTGCTCAACGCCATCGCGGGCGTCACGCCGGCCGACACCGGCGAGGTCACCCTCGACGGCCGCGACTTCCACGTCGAGCTGCGCGCCGAGCGGGAGAGCGTCGGCATCGTGCCCCAGGACGACATCGTCCACCCCGAGCTCACCGTGCAGGAGAGCCTCCGCTTCGGGGCCCGCTTGCGGTTGCCGGCGAGCGCCACCAGCGACGAGGTCGACGTCGAGGTGCGGCGGGTGCTCGGCGAGCTCGGCATCGAGCACATCCGCGCCTCGCGCATCGGCGACGCCCTCCGCCGCGGCATCTCCGGCGGGCAGCGCAAGCGGGTGAACCTCGGCCAGGAGCTGCTCGCCCGCAGCATGCGGGTCTTGTTCCTCGACGAGCCCACCAGCGGCCTGGATCCGCGCGCCTCCCAGGACATCGTGCGCCTGGTGCGCCAGCTCGCCGATCGGGGCCGCATCGTCTTCGTCGTCACCCACGACCTCACGCCGCAGATCGTGTCGCAGGTCGATCACCTCCTGGTGCTCGCCCCCGGCGGCCGCCTCGCGTTCTTCGGGCCGCCCGAGCGTGCGTGTCGCTACTTCGGCGTGGCAACCCCCGACGCCATCTTCAACCGGTTCGCCGACAAGGCCCCGGCCGAGTGGGGCGCCGCCTTCCGCAACAGCGACGACGCCCGCACCTTCGTCGCGATGCGCGAGGCCCTCCTCGGCCTGCGGGTCGGGCTCGACGGCGCCACCACCCCCGCGGCGACGGTCCGCCGGCCCGGCGCCGTCGCGCAGCTCGGGACCCTCCTCCGCCGGTACGCGCGGGTGAAGAGCCGCGATCTGGGCGGTCTCACCGTGCTCATCGCGCAGGCGCCGATCCTCGCCGCCGTGATGTGGATCGTCTTCCCCCAACCCACCAAGGAGATGATGTTCATGATCTCCTTGTCGTGCATGTGGTTCGGGATGAGCGCGGCGGTGCGCGAGCTCATCTCCGACCGGGTGATCTGGTTGCGCGAACGCCGCATCGGCGTGCGTCCGGCGCCCTACCTCGCGAGCAAGATCGGCGTGCTCGGCCTGCTCGTGTCGGTGCAGTGCGCGATCTTCGCCGGGTTGAACCTTGCGCTCCACCCGCTCTTCTTCTCGGAGTTCGGGTACGACGCCCTCCTGTTCTCGGCGGTCGCGGCCGGAACGGGCCTCGTCGGGATGGCGCTCGGCCTGTTGGTGTCGGCGATCAACACCAGCTCCGAAGGGGCGGTCGGCAGCCTGCCGCTGCTCCTCATCCCGCAGATCGCGTTCTCCGGCATCCTCCTGAGCTTGCGGCGCATGCCCGCGATGGCGCAGGACCTCACGTGGTGGAACCCGGCCCGCTTCGCCTACGACGCGCTGGTCAAGGCGGGCGAGAAGCTCGGGGCGCCTCGTTCGCGCGGCCTGGAGTGGGAGGCGATGGAGCTGCGCGGCACGTTGTACAACCTCGGGTTCAAGGGCGACAAGGCCGACGACCTGGGGCTCACGCTCCCGGAGCTCGGCTCGCGGCTCGGGCTGTTCTCGGCGTTGTTCCTGCTTGGTGCGCTGGTTCTCGTCGTCCGACGGCGGGAGTAGCCGCACCTCGGGCGGCCGCGGCGCGACCGTCCCGAAGGCGGCCGGTGCGCCCCGCGGCCGGCGGCGCCGGGCGGGGTCGGCCGCCTTCGGGACGG
>SXOM01000442.1 GCA_005776735.1 Pseudomonadota bacterium | reverse complement strand
GCGGCGTGCCGACCGACTGGCACCTGGTCCACCTCGGCAGTCGTGCGGTCGGCGGCGCGGGGCTGGTCTTCGCCGAGGCCACGGCCGTGGTGCCCGAAGGCCGGATCACGCCGGGGTGCACGGGCCTGTGGAACGACACCCAGCGCGACGCCTGGGCGCGCGTGGTCCACTTCGTGCACGAGCACAGCGCCGCGAAGATCGCGATCCAGATCGGGCACGCCGGCCGCAAAGCGAGCTGCGCGGCCCCCTGGGACGGCAACAAGCCCCTGGTCGGCGCCCCAGCGTGGGAGACGCTCGGCCCGAGCCCCCTCCCCTTCGACCTCGGCTGGCCCGCGCCCCGCGAGGCCACGGCGGCCGACCTCGACCAGCTCGAGGCCGCGTTCCTCGCGGCCGCGCAACGCGCCGCCGACGCCGGCTTCGACGTGCTCGAGCTCCACATGGCGCACGGCTACCTGCTCGACAGTTGGCTCTCCCCGCACACCAACCACCGCACCGACGAGCACGGCGGCAGCGTGGACAATCGCCTCCGCTTCCCGCTGCGCCTGGTGCGCGCCGTCCGCGCGGTCTGGCCCACCGAGCGCCCGCTCTTCGTCCGCGTCAACGGCAGCTCCTGGGCCCCGGGCGACCACAGCGACGCCGAGTACGTCCACATCGCGCGCGCGCTCCACGCCGCGGGCGCCGACGTGCTGGACGTGTCCAGCGGCGGCACGGTCCCCCACGCGAAGATCACCGCCGGGCGCATGTACCAGGTGCCGTTCTCGGAGCGCACGCGCCTGGAGGCGGGCGTCCCGACGATGACCGTCGGCGCGGTGACGAGCCTCGATCAGGTCGACACCATCGTGGCCGCAGCGCGCGCCGACCTCGTCGCGCTGGCCCGCGAGCACCTCCGCGACCCGTACTTCACCCGCCGCCAGGCCACCGACGCCGGCACGCGGGTGCCGTGGCCGCGGCAGTACCTCGCCGGGCGGCGGTGACCGAGGTGCCGGGCGAAGGCGCCGAGCGCAAGCCGCGGCTGCCCGACTCGTGGCTCGCCGTCGTCGGCGACCAGTTCACGATGCCGTACATGGCGGAGCTGCGCACCTTCCTCGCCGCCGAGAAGGCGCACGGGCCGGTCTTCCCGCCGGGGGCCGAGATCTTCGCGGCGTTCGACCACACGCCGTTTCACCGCGTGCGCGTGGTGATCCTCGGCCAGGACCCGTACCACGGTCCGGGCCAGGCCCACGGGCTCAGCTTCTCGGTGCGGCGCCCGGTGCGGCCGCCGCCCTCGCTGGTCAACATCTACAAGGAGCTCCAGGCCGACCTCGGCGTGCCCCCGCGCGACCACGGCGACCTCACGGCCTGGGCCGACCAGGGCGTGCTGCTCCTGAACTCGGTGCTCACCGTGCGGGCGCGCGAGCCCAACTCGCATCGCGGGCACGGTTGGGAGCGGTTCACCGACCGCGTGGTCGAGGTGCTCGCCACCCAACGCGAAGGCCTGGCCTTCGTCTTGTGGGGCGCCGCCGCCGCGCAGAAGGCCGCGGGCATCGACCCCGGCCGCCACCTGGTCCTCCGCAGCCCGCACCCGTCGCCCTACTCCGCCGACAAGGGCTTCTTCGGCAGCCGGCCATTCTCGAAGATCAACGCGTACTTTGCGGCGCGAGGCGGGCCCGGGGTCCAGTGGTGAGCCGCGGTCGGTGTCGCCCCGCCCCGCGCGCCGCGCGCCGGCCTCCGCCGCTGTCCGAGGCCGGTCGCGGCGTGGCGCCCTGCACGCCCTCCCCTGCAAACCCCCTGGCTCCCTGAGCAATTCCTGCACCGCCGGGGGGCTATCCGATCGGCACTCCCCCGGTGCTTCGTGCAGAGTTCGCCTGGCCATCGTGTCCTCACCCACCTCCTCTGGTTCGGCGTGCTGCTCATCGGGAGCGCGGTCGTGCTGTGGTTCGCGGCGCTCCGGGTCGGCCAGAACGCGCCCACCTCGTACGGCGCCGAGCGCACCACGTTCGAGGAGAACTGGGGCGGCTCCATCGAGCAGCCGTTGCCGGAATTCTGGCTGATGTACGACGCGCTCTCGCGCCGGAACGTCGTCCCGACCCGCACGACGGTCGACATCACCCTGGACCACGGCACGCGCCGCCAGGGCTGGCTCGACTTCCAGGCGTACACCCTCACCCAGACCGCGCGCTTCGACGTGACCAACCCCGACGACGCCCCCGGTCGCCTGTGGCTCCGCCTCGACCGGCCCGGCGCGTCGGCGCTGGTCTACGACTACACCGTGGCGGTGGGCGGGGTCCCCGTCGCCGGCCCCCGGCTCGGCGATGCGATGGACCTCGGCATCGACCTGGAGCCCGGCGCCACCGTCCCGATCGCCATGACGTTGTCGACCAACGGCACCGACCGGTACGCGCTCTTGCTCAGCCAGTGGCGGGGGGCGTTGGTGCCGAACTTCACCGCGACGCTCCACGTCGACACCGACCAGTTCGCGCTCTTGCGGTACGGGCTCCCCCACACCCGCACCAACGAAGGGGGCCGCAGCACCGTGGTCTTCGACGTCCACGAGTTCTCCGCCGAGCAGGACGTGGGCGTGCAGTTCGTCACCGGGTCGCAGGACTTCGACCGGGTGCACGAGCTCTTGCAGCAGAGCCCGGCCGCGGTGGCGCTCCTGCTCCTCGGCTCGTTCGTGTGGTCCCAGGTACGCCAGAAGCGCGTCCCCCCGCTGCGGTGGGCGTACCTGGTGATGGTCCACTGCTTCTACTTCTTGTTCCTCGGCTATCTGGTGCGGTACCTGTCGTTGGGGCCGGCGGTGGCGGTGTCGTTGTTCCTGAGCCTCGGGAGCTTCGCGGTCACCGTCCCCGCCGCCGTCGGCTACCGGCTGGCGTGGCGAACGCTCTTCCCGATCCTCCTCGCGCTGACCGCCGGATACACCGCGTTGTACCTGATTCCCGTGTTCAAGGGCATCGCGGTGCTCAGCTTCTTCTTCGCGGGGTTCATGGCGATCGTGGCGCCGTTGGCCCGCGCGGACGTCGGCAAGTGGCCCGCCTGGTGTGACGACGACGACGACCTCGGGGTGCCGGAGGGCGAGGCGCCGCGACCGGCCGCTCCGGCGGCAGGGGCGGGCGCGCCTCGCACCGGTGGTCAGTCCATCGCGACGACCTCGGCGCCCACGCACGCATAGCGCACCCGGCCCGGCTCCGGACGCATGCCGGGGCCGCCGGTGAACCGCGAGAAGGCGGGCAGGAGCGCGACCTCGGCGCCGACGACGAAGCACGGGAAGCGCAGGCGGTCGCCGCCCCCGGCGAACGTGGCCGTCGGGTGAACGTGACCGGCCCACTGGTAGCGGCCCGCGCCGGCGGTCGGCGCGTGGACGAAGGTGAAGGGCGGCTCGGCGTGCGCCGGCGCGAGCACCTCGACGCCCCACGCCGCGGGCAGCTCGGCCTGGTGGCGGTCGTGGTTGCCGGGGACCAACTGCAGCGCGCAGCCGAGGCCCGCGCGCCAGTCCGCGACGAGCGCGGCGGTCGCGGCCGACACCCGCCCGTGGACGAGGTCGCCGAGCACCACCAGGCGCCGGGCGCCCGTCTCGGCCACCAGCCGCGCGAGCCGTTCCAAGTCTTCGGCGAGCTCGCCCGGCGGCAGCGGCAGCCCGCGCGCCCGGAAGTGGTCGCCCTTGCCGAGGTGCACGTCGGCGACCAGGAGCAGGTCGCGCCACGCCGCGGCACGATCGGGACACAAGGTCACCGCCTCGCCGGCGACGACGACGCCCAGGCCGCTAGCGGACGTTTTCGGTCGCCCAGCGGTTGGTGAAGTAGCCGTCGCCCTCCTTGGGGCGCATCGGCGAGTCGCGACGGGAGTAGACCTCGTCGCGGAGGAAGCTGCCGAGGAGCTGGCGGCCGGGCTGCCCCTGGTTGAGCCAGCGCGTTCGCAGCTCGCGGTACACCTGCTCCTCGGTGGCCCCGGGCGCGACGCCCGCGATGCGGCGCAGGCACTGGTCGATGAACTCGGCGTGCTCCGGCGCGCAGGGCACCTGCGCCTCCACGAACAGTTCGGTGAGCCAGTCGAGGTAACGAGCCGCCATCGGGAGCCTCCGCCGGGCGCGCGTAACCTGTCGGCGATGCGGCCGGCGCGCACGCCTCATGCCCGAGCCACCGCGAGCCGATCGGGGGGGCGGGAGGAATCAAATGACCGCTTTTCTGCTTCTGGCCGCCTGTGCCGTCGACCACACCGAACCCGCCGCGCTCGACGCCGCCCTCGGCGAAGCCGAGGAAGCCGAGGTGCTCTTCGGCGAGGTGCAGGACCTCGACCCCGAGACCGACGGCCCCATGCTCGCGCAGTTGATCGAAGAGCGCCTCGGCGAAGACCTGAGCTACCCCTCGGTCCTCGCGGTGGTGCCGGTCGCCGCCAGCGGGTTGTTCACCGTGGAGCTGCCCGAGCTCGACACCGAATACGGCCGCTACCGCCTCCTGGTGCGCGAGCGCCTGGGCGATGGCACCCCGGGGGCGATCCTCACCGCGTGGCGTCCGGCGATCGTGTACGACGCCGACGGCGACGTGGCCCGCCCCGCGGGGTGGTCGTTCGAGGTGACCCGCGCCGGGCAGGTCTTCACCACCGAGGTCGACGACGTGTCGATCCCGCTGCGGCTCCGCCCCGCCACGGAGCTCGTCGTGGGCGGACCGTTCGTGGTACCCGACGTCGCCACCGACGCCGAGAGCGATGTGCGCGTCGCGCTCGTGGTCGACGGCGAGCCCGTCGCCGGCGCGATCGGCGCGGTGGCCGCCGGCGTGTGGGGCATGCGCCTGGACGCGTCGATCGAGGTCCCGGAGGGCGCGCTCCTTCGCCCGGTGGCCTTCGTCGACGTCGACGGCGACCTGGCCTACGACCCCGACAGCGAGCCCGAGCTGGGTGTGGGCTGCGCCCGCGGCGCCGAGGCCTTCGTCCGCAAGTTCGCCGCGCCGGTCGAGGTGCCCGTCGCCGACTGGATGACCCTCGCCCGCGCGGTCCCGGGGTGGAACGGCTGGGTCGCCGGCGGACCCGACGGACACCGCCTCTTCGACACGAGCCGGATGGTGATCGACGCCGGCTGCGAGTAGCCGACTCGGCGTTTGACGCCGATGAAACGTGGGGCCGAACGGAAACGTTCGGCCCCAAGTGTTTTTCCCCTCATGTGTCGCGGCCCTGCTTCCGATCCTTGGGGTGTCCACTGAAGGACGGGAGGACCACCACCATCATGCGCTACACCCTTTTCACCATCGCGTTCCTGGCCTGCGCCCCCGAGACCGACGAGCTCACCCTCAACGAAGCGGCGCTCACCGCCGGCCCGACCGTGAGCTTCGCGTTCCCGTTCGACGGCGCCAAGGTCGGCCTCCGCGCCGTCCGCTACGACTCCGAGGGCGAGGTCATCTTCGTCGGAACGACCCTGCGGGCCGGTACCGTCGTCGACGGCGTCGCGACCATCACCCTGCCCGAGCGCCCCGCCAAGCGGGACAAGAACGCCGAGAACCCCGTCGAGCGCGTGAGCTACCACGCCTTCGCGTACGGCGACTTCCCGGTCGAAGCCGACGACTACTACGGCGTCTCGTCCGACTCCGTCACCTACTTCAGCGGCCGGGGGTCGGGCGGTCGGTCCGGCTGGTACGTCCAGAGCATCGACGAGACCGGCAACGCGAGCTGGGCGAGCACCGACAAGGTCGTCGACGTGCCCGCGAGCCTCATGACCAAGATGGGCGCCACCGTCGCCGGTGAGCGCGGCCAGATGCCGCAGGGCACCGCGTTCCGCATCGGCTTCGAGTCCGAGGAGGGCATGGTCGACAGCTCCGCGGCGATGGACCTGACGTTCAGCGCCACCATCGAGGGCAGCCCGACCTCCACGTACGAGCTGCCGGACGGCACCGACTACGCCGAGCTCACCCCGGTCGTGTACGACGACGTCGACGGTGACGAGGTCTACGGCGGTGACGACAAGATCGTCGGCGAGATCTGCTGGCAGACCGCCCCCATCCGCCTGCAGTGGCTCGAGGCGCCCCACAGCGCCGAGCAGGCCATCAACATGCAGCGCACCGGCACCAGCATCGGCTGGACCGTGATGGGCGACGGCATCGACGCCAGCTTCCAGGTCCCCGGCGACGCGGTCCTCTCCGCCAACGAAGCGTGCCCGACGACGCTCCCGAACGCGGACGAAGGCATCGACGGCCAGCCGTAGTCGGCCCCTGCGACACCGGACGAGCCGGGAGGTCACCCCTCCCGGCTCGCGCCGTTTTCGGCCGGGCGGGGGCCGGGCAGGACGCGGCGACCCGGGGCGCGGGTCGGCTTCGGGCGGGGGGCCAGGCGCGGCCTCCGTGGACGCAGAAACGAGGTCACCCCCGGGTCCTGCCGGGTCGGGTGAAATTGGCGCTCGCTCCCCCGCGGGTTCGCCGCAAGCGGCGAACCCGCGCTCCGCTCGGCCCATTCCACCCGGCCCGTCACCCGCCGCGTCACCGAACCGGCCAGCCAGGGCGGCGCCTGGCACAGCGGCGGCACGCCGAACCGCGAGGGTCTGGCTGCACCGGCCCCAGGTCGGTGAGCTTGGCGATGTCGAACTTCGAGCGGTATTTTGGTGGCGAGGGCGAGCTCGGTGAACCGCACCGGCGCGGGGGGTAGACCGCGGCGTCACCCTTCACCCGCCGCGTCACCGAATCAGTCTTCGGCGTCGGCCACGGCCGCGGGTTGGGGCGCCCAGTCGAAGCGGGTGAGCCCGTACAGCTCGACCAACGCCATCAGCTTCTTGTCGTAGCGGGGGTCGGTGGCGTACTTGCCGCGCAGCGCGCGCGCGTAGGCGGCGGGGTCGTCCGCGACGGCGCGCGCGGCGGCGTAGCGCTCCGCCCCGGCCAACGCCCGGGCGTGGTCGGCCATCGACTCGGCGAAGGAGTGGTACGCCCGGAATGGATGCACCCGGTGGCCACGGCGGCCGCGGCTGTACTCGACCACCCGGCGCTCGGTAGAGCCCGCCGGCCCCACTCCCTTCATGCCGAAGAGGTTGTAGGCCGGTGCGCTGCGCCCCCACCCACTCTCGAGCACCGCCTGCGCCAGGGTGATGCACGCCGGCACGCCGTACACGACGTCGGAGTACATCGCGCCCGGAGCGAGCGCAGCCAGGAACTCTCCCCGACCGCCCGTCGGCAGACCCTCGGCCTCGACCACCAGGTGCGCCCGGAGGTCGAAGAGCGCCTCGGCCGCCGCTTGCAGCTCGGGCGACGCCGTGCGCGACGCGAGCAGCTCGAGCGGCAGGCCCGCGACCAGCACGTCGACCCGAGGCGCGAGCTCGGCGGCGCCGAGCCCCGCTTCGCGCGTGGCGGCCAGGGCCTCGACCTCGTCGTGGAGCGCCGCCGTCGGGTCGGGCAGGTGCGCCTCGGGGAGCCCGGCCCCGGTCCGCGACGCAGGGAGGACCAGCGCAGCAGCAAGGACATAGGGGACCAGACGACCGAACCCGCTCAGCACCGACTCCGGGGACGAAGACTCCCCGTACTAACGAAACTCCAGGTTCAAGCAAATATTGACGCGTCAAGACCCCCACGCCGCGGCCGGCTCCGCGCTCCCGCCGCGGCGCCGTCGAGCCCCGGCGCGGGGAGCGGCCGGGCCGCAGGCGCCGCCCCCGAGCGCCCGACGACCACCACTACCGCCCGTACAGGCCGGCCGGACGCCGGAGCCGCGAGAGCTCCTGCTCGATCCCCTTCCATCCTCGATCTTCGTCGTACTGCAACCCGACGAGCCCGGCCCGCGACGCGCCGAGCACGTCCTTGTCCTCGTCGTCGCCGACGTGCACCGCGTCGCGCGGAGACACCCCCGCCACCCGGCACGCGATCTCGAAGAGCCGCGGGTCGGGCTTCTCCACCCCGTGCTCGGACGAGACCACGAGGAAACCGAAGAGGCGATCCAGCGCAAAGCGGTGGTACAACGTGCGCAGACGAGCATCCCAATTGCTGAGGATGCCGAGGCGGACGCCGGCGCGCGAGAGGTTCCCGAGCACCCGGAGCGCCTCGGTGTCGACCCACCACGCACGCGGCCGGGCGTACCACTCGTACAGCTCGTCGAACAACGCGGGGTCGTCCACGCCGACGGACTCGGCCACCACCGGCGCCCAGAACGCCCGCCCGTCCTCCTCCTGCGGCTGGTGCCGACGCTTCCCGAAGGCCGCGCGGAAACGCAGCTCGACCTGGACCGGATCGCAGGCGTGGCCCCGCCGCCGCGCGGCGCGGGCGTACGTGACCCCGACCGGCTCCCGCGGAAACAGCAGCGTGCCCCCCGCGTCGACGAAGACGACCTTCACGGCCATCCGAACGCCCGCGTGGCGGCGGCCCGGACCGCCATCCCGAGGCCGATGCCCAACGCCCACCCCGCCGCGACGTCCGACGGCCAGTGTTGCCCGGTGATCACCCGGCCGAACCCGACGCCCATCGACAAGACGGCCAGCTCCGGCGCGGCGAGCACGGTCGCCACCGCCATGGTGTTGGCCGCGTGGGCCGAGGGCATGGCCAGGCCGGACCCGCAGTGGGGGCTGCCGTCCACGCGGGGGACATCGACACCATCGAGCTCCGCACACGGGCGCGCCCGACCGATCGCGGGCTTGAGCACCCGCGCCGCCAGGACGTCGCTCAGCGCCACCGCCAAGAGCGCCGGCAACACCCAGCGGAGGTTGCGGCGCGCCCAGGCGATCCCCAACGCCACGACCACGAGGATGGCGAGCGCCTCCGGAGTCTCCAGGAACGTCCACACCGCGGGCGCGTCGTCGTACAGGCCGTTGGCCCACCGGAAAATCGCGAGGTCCACGCGGACGCCTATCCGGTCACGGGTTCGGGCGGTCGACGTGGTGCCCGCGCGAGTCGATCACCCGCCCGTACCGGTCGTAGATCGTCGCGCGATCTTCGCCGTTGTTCCAGATCGGGTCGCGGCTGCCGAGGTAGAGCGCGATCTGCTCGGTGGGGACGATCTGGTTGACGCCGGCCCCGCTGTGGAGCTTGAAGGTGTTCCCGGGCGGGATGATGACCGGCGGGAGCTCCCACGCCCGCCCCGAGATCTCGGCGATTCGGTAGCCGGCGAGGTCGACCGGGGTGGACGAGATGTTGCACACCCGCAGGTACTCGCCGTTGACGTTCTCGCGGTCGTCGCCGTCGGCGTTGGCGTGGAACGAGGTGATGTGGAGCGTGCCCTGGTAGCGCTCGGTCGACCAGATCCCGCGGCGCGCCTGCCGCGCCTTGTCCTGCGCAGCGAGGAGCGCCGACAAGTCGGAGTCGTCGGGCGGGATCACGAAGACGTGGCCGAGGCCCGCCTCCAAAAGGGCGATCGACAGGTTCTTTCCGTCGACCTCGACCCCGGCCAACATCCGGCCGTACCCATCGCGGCTGCCGTCGCCGAGCAGGCGCACCCGCTTCTGGAGCGTCAACGCGGCGGTGAGCTCGCGGGCTTCGGGACCGTACTCCTCGGGCGGCTTGAGCTCGGGCGTGTTGACCCACTTCAGCCGCACCTTGTCGCGCGTGTCGAGCGTGAGCGTGTCGCCGTCGTACACCGAGGTCACCGTGGCGTACTCCGGGGGCGGTCGCGCGTCGGAGAGGCGGCTGGCCACGTCGGGATCGACGTCGCCGCCGCCCGCCGCCGCCCACAGCGCCCAGAGGAGGATCACCGCGTCCCCTCGCCCGCGGCCGCCGCACGACCGAACCGCCGCGACTGCCAGATGAGGTACGGGTCCTCCGGGTCCAAGCGCGCGGCTTCGCGGGCGTGATCGCGCGCGCCGACGTAGTCGCCGGCGACGTAGGCGACGACCGCGGCGGTGTCGTGGTAGGCGCTGTTCTTCGGCTCCGCCTGCACCGCGCGTGCGCTGGCCCGCAGGGCGTCCGCCACCCGCTCACCGCCAAGCGCCCAGTACCAGGCGTCGCAGTTGTCGCGGACGGGGCCGCGGCGGAGCGGCTTGCAGTCCCGCGCGTACCCGCGGGCCAGCGCGTCCTCGGCCGCGGCGGCGTCGCCGACCCGGTGCAGGGCGGCGCCCACGAAGTCGAGCGGCTCGCTCTCCGGGTGCAGGCGGCCGAGCGCCCGGTCGAGGTCGGCCCGGAACGTGACGTGGTCCTGGGGCTCCAGCGACAGGGCGTACAACCACAACGCGGTGCCGCCGATGGGGTAGACGTCGAGCAGGTGGCGCAGCGTGGTGATGGCGCCGTACCGGTCGCCCGACTCGAGCGCGACCAGCGCGCGCCGGAACAGGAACCCGCTCCCGCCGCGATCGATGGCGATCGCCTCGTCGAGCGCCGCTTCGGCCTCCGCGATGCGGCCGGTCGCCAGGAGCGCGTCGGCGTAGCCGACGAGCAGCTCCTGCCGCACGTCGGGGTCCTCGACCTCGAGCGCGAGCGCCAGCCGCGCCCGCTCGAGCGCTTCGGCTTCGCGCCCGAGCGCCAGGAGCGTGCCGAGCAGCTCGCCCCAGATGCCTTCCTCCACCATCTCGACCGGGCTGAGCGCCGCGAGGCGCTCGATCGCGGAGGCGTCCTTCCCGTCGTACCGATCGAGGCGGGCGGCGAGCGCGACCAGCGCCGGCTCGTCGCTGCGCGCCGCCAGCGCGGCCGCGACGACCTTTCGCGCTTCGGTGAGCTCATCGTGCCCGATGAGGACGCGGGCGCGGTCCCCCGCGCGCGACGGGTCGTCGCCGAAGCGCGCGCGGTCCTGCGCCAACCACGTTGCGGCGGCGTCGAACGTGCGGCGCTTCCGCGGGGTCTCCAGGACGAACCGCTCGCCCGGGTAGTCGATCACCGTGCGCCACGCGCCGAGCGTGGCGTACCCCAAGAGGCCGCGCGACACCGCGCACACGTCGGCCCCGGGGTTGTCCGGGCTGTTCCACCGGATGGGGGCCACCCGCTTGAGCGTGCGCCCCCCCGCCACGAGCTCGGT
>SXOM01000441.1 GCA_005776735.1 Pseudomonadota bacterium | reverse complement strand
GGCCGGTTCGGTGACGCGGCGGGTGACGGGTCGGGTGGAATTGGCCGAGCGGAGCGCCGGTTCGCCGCTTGCGGCGAACTGGCGGGGGAGCGAGCGCCAATTTCACCCGGCCCGGCAGGACCCGGGGGTGACTTCGTCCCGACCCACGTCAGACGTTTGCCCCGCCCCGAAGACGCCGACCCGCGCCCCGGGCCGCCGCGTCTTGCCCGGCGGGCCCGGGCCCCCTACGCCCGCCCCCGCAACATGCCGTTCCAGTACATCTCCGGGAGCCCGTACGCCTTGAGCGCGTACATGGAGAAGCGCTCCTTGGACTGGTCGAACGGGAACGATTCGCACGGCTTGCCGTCGTAGTCGAACTCGGCCAGGATGAGTTTTCCGTAGCCGGTGACCAGCGGGCAGGAGGCGTAGCCGTCGTAGCGGGCGCTCAGCGGCTGGCCGGCGCGGAGCGCGAGCAGGTTCGCCACGGTGACCGGGGCCTGCTTGCGGATGGCGGCGCCGGTGCGGCTGGTCGGGAGCGAGGCGGCGTCGCCCAAGGCGAAGACGTCGGGGAAGCGCGTGTGTTGGGTGGTGTACTTGTCCACCTCGACCCAGCCGGCCGCGTCGGCCAGCGGGGAGCGCTTCACGAAGTCGGGGGCGCTCTGGGGCGGGACGACGTGGAGCATGTCGTACTTCAGCACCGTCTCGGTGCCGTCGTCGAGGTGGCGGAAGACCGCCTCCTTGGCCTCGGCGCGCACGGCGACGAGGTTCTGGCGGTAGCGCGCGTCGATGCCCTTTCGCTTGACCACCTCGCGCAACGAGGCGGCGTACTTCGGCACGCCGAAGATGCCGGGGCTCGCGGCCATGTAGATGAGCTGGGACCGTTCGCGCGTCCCCTGGCGACGGAAGGCATCGTCGGCCAGGTAGAGGATCTTCTGCGGCGCGCCCGCACACTTGATCGGCGGGGGCGGGAAGGTGAAGATCGCCGTGCCGCCCTTCCAATTACGGAGGTTGTCCCAGGTGGAGTCGACCAGATCGTAGCGGTAGTTGCTGCAGATGCCGTTCTTGCCGAGGTTGCCCTCGAGGCCCTCGATCTTGTGCCAGTCGAGCTGGATTCCCGGGCACACGACGAGCTGGTCGTAGGTGACGACCTCGCCGGAGCGGAGCGTCACCTGGTGCTGGTCGGGCTGGAACGTGTCCACCGCGTCGCGGATCCAGGTCGCGCCGGCGGGGATGTAGTCGGCTTCGGCCCGTTCGGTGTGCTCCTTGGGAAACACGCCCGCGCCCACGAGCGTCCACAACGGCTGGTAGTGGTGGGTGGTGCTCGGTTCGATGATGGCGACGTCGACGCCGGCTTCGCGCAGGCGCGCGGCGACCGAGAGGCCGGCGGTGCCGCCGCCTACGATGACGACAGGGTGATGGACGCTCATTTGGACTCCAAGGCGGGGGTGTCGAGGGCGGTGCCGAACTGACGGGCGAAGGCGACGGCGAAGCCGAGCGCGCGCTTGACCTCGGGCTCGGTGAGCGCGAGGGCGGCCCCCACGGGGCCGATCGGGCCGCACTCGCAGGCCTTGCTCGCGACCAGCGCGCGGCCCGCGAGGCTGACCACCCGGACCGCTTCGGGATCGAGCACGCCGCTCTCCAAGAGCGCGTGGATCTCGTTTAGGCGCGTCGTCACGACCTTGAGCACCTCGAGCGCGGCCGGCGAGGTGAGGCGCTCCGTGGCGCCGAGGAGCACCTGGACACGTTCGTGGAGCGGGATGCCCGTCTCGGCGACGCGCGCCGCCATGTCGTCGAAGGAGTCCACCGCCATCGAGACGGCGCCGGGTGCCTGTTCGAGGAGCTCCAGGGTCGGCCCCAGACGGTCCACGCGGGCCAGGAGCGCCTCGAGCGCGGCCAGGGCGTCGGGGCGCGTCGCGCGGTCCAGGACCCGCACCGCGGCCTGCATCCGCGCGTCGAGCTCCCCTTCGCCGGCCCGCGCTGCGAGGTGGTCCACCGTGTCGGTGAACATCGCCACCGCGCCGGGGGCGTGGGCGAGCGTCGCTTCGAGCGGGGCGAGGCGGGACTCGATCCGGTCCAGGCGCGTGTGCAGGCGGTCCAGGGACGCGAGGATCGCGTCGTTCCCGTGGTCGGGCATGGGGCTCCGGGGTTGGCTCGCGACGAAACGTTGCAACGGGCGTGCCGGGGGGCGCGGGGGTCCGAATTCATGAGGATATTGACGATTGGTCCGTGGTCGTCGGCGAAACGACGGTGTTTCGCAGATGTTTCACTGAAATCATCTCGAAACATGGCGGACCGCCGGCACGGCGCGGCGCGGACGCCCCGTCCCTGCGCTTGCAGGCGGAGAAGATCGCGCCTCGGGGGCCTCGCCTCGGCGCCCCTGGCACAGGCCTTGCCACGGTTCCGGCGCGACCAGGAGACTGAAATGCAGATCAAGTCCTTCTTCGACCCGCGCACCTGGACCCTCACCTACGTCGTGTGGGACGCCGACTCGTGCGACGCCATCGTCATCGACCCGGTGCTCGACTTCGAACCGGCTTCTGGCCGCACGTGGACCGAGTCGGCCGACGTGGTGGCGGCGTTTCTGACTGCGCGGGGGCTCACACTTCGGGGCATCCTCGAGACCCACGCCCACGCCGACCACCTCAGCGGCGCGCAGGTCCTCAAGGAGCGTTTCGGCGCGCCCGTGGTGATCGGCAGCGCCATCACGGCGGTGCAGGCGGCCTTCGCGCCGGTCTTCGCCAAGGGGCCCGAATTCGCCCTGGACGGGAGCCAGTTCGACCGGCTCGTCGGCGACGGGGAGCACTTCATCGCCGGGACGCTCGACGTCGAGGCGATCCACACCCCCGGACACACCCCGGCGTGCATGTCCTACCGGATCGGCGACGCCGTCTTCACCGGCGACGCCCTCTTCATGCCCGACTCGGGCGTGGGGCGCTGCGACTTCCCGGCCGGTGACGCGACCGTGCTCTACACCTCGGTGCACGAGAAGTTGTACGGTTTGCCGGACACCACGCGGGTCTTCGTCGGGCACGACTACCAGCCGGGCGGCCGCGAGGTGCGGTGCGAGACCACCATCGGGGCGAGCAAGGCGGGCAATGTGCACCTCGCCGGCGACACCACGCCCGAAGCGTTCGTGGAGTTCCGCCGCGCGCGCGACGCCACGCTCGGTGCGCCGAGGCTGCTCTTGCCGAGCATCCAGGTCAACATCGACGCCGGCCGCCTGCCGCCGCCGCACGCCAACGGTCGGCGCTACCTGATGCTGCCGGTGAAGTAGGCTTCCACGTGCTCCTCGCGCTGCTCCTGTCGGTGGCGGTGGGCCTGTCCCTGGGGCTCCTCGGGGGCGGCGGCTCCATCCTGACCCTGCCCATCCTCCTCTACGCCCTCGGGATGGAGGAGAAGTCTGCCATCGCGACCTCGTTGTTGGTGGTGGGCGCAACGAGCGTGGCGGCGGTGGTGACGCACGCGCGGGCGGGGAACGTCCAGTGGCGCACCGGCTTCTGGTTCGCGGGCGCTGGAGCCAGCGGCGCGCTCGTGGGCGGGTTGCTCTCCGAGGCGGTGCCCGCCCGCTGGCTCCTGCGTGGGTTCGTCTTGATGATGTTGGGGACGTCGTTGGCCATGCTCCGCGGGCGCGGTGACGCCGCTGCGGGCGGTACGTTCTCGGCCCCGCGCGTGGTGGTCACCGGGAGCCTG
Source organism: Pseudomonadota bacterium (assembly GCA_005776735.1). GTDB lineage: Bacteria > Myxococcota_A > UBA796 > UBA796 > SXON01 > SXON01. The sequence goes on along the minus strand of SXOM01000441.1, from coordinate 6,637 downwards.
CTGGGGGTCCTCACGGGGATGGTCGGGGCCGGGGGCGGGTTCGTGATCGTGCCGGCGCTCGTCCTCGTGGGGGGGCTCCCGATGCGGCAGGCGGTGGGGACCTCGCTGGTGGTCATCGCCACCCAGTCGTTCGCGGGTTTTGTCGGCCACGCCACGCACGTGCCGGTGGACTACGCGACCGCCGCGGGCGTCATCGCCGCGGCGATGGTCGGGAGCGTGATCGGCGGACGGTTCGCGCAGCGGGTACCGGCCGTCGTGCTCCGCCGCGCGTTCGGCGTGCTCGTGCTCGCGATGGCCGTGTACGTGGGGTGGAAGAGCGCGCGCTGATCCGCGTCAGCGGCCGGTGGCGGCCGCCCACCCCATCCGCGCCAGGACGCCCCACGTCGTCGCCGACGGGTCGGGCTCCTTGCCGTCGGCGAGCCGCCGGAGCTGGTGGCCGTACCACGCGATGTCGCTGACGCCGTCGAGCAGCTTGAGCCCGCTCAGGTGCAGGGTGGCGCGGCTCTGGTCGACGGTGCCGTCGAGCAGGCCACGCGGCAGCTCGGGCTCGAGCGCCATCGGCCGCGCCACGCCCACCATGTCCACCGCGCCCGACGCGAGCGCGCCCTCCATGCCCGCGCGGGTGCGGAACCCGCCCGTGAGCAAGAGCGGCATGCCGGTGCGTGCCCGGACCTTGCGCGCATAGTCCAGGAAGTAGGCCTCGCGCGCGGCCGTGCTCGCCTTCTGCTCGGGGAGCGTGCCGATGACCGCGGGGCGCTCGTAGGTGCCGCCGCTGATCTCGAGCAGGTCGACTCCTTCGGCCTCCAGCACGCCCACGACGGCCATCGACTCGTCCTCGTCGAAGCCGCCCCGTTGGAAGTCCGCGGAGTTGAGCTTCACCCCGATCGGGTAGGCGCTACCGACCTCGGCGCGCATCGCCCGGACCACCTCGACCAGGAACCGGCGGCGCCGGACCGCGTCGCCGCCCCACGCATCGTCCCGCTGGTTCACCAGCGGCGACAAGAACTGCGACACCAGGTACCCGTGCGCCCCGTGGAGCTGCACGCCCGCGAACCCGGCCCGCTTGCACACGCCGGCGGCGCGCCCGAACCGCTCCACGATCACCTCGATCTCGCCGGCCTCGAGCGCGCGGGGCACCCCGAACATCCCGCCGCCGATCTTCAGCGGGACCGCAGACGGAGCGACGATCTGCGTGGAAACGGCCCGGATGGCCTGGCGCCCGGGGTGGTTGAGTTGGGGCCACACCGCCGCGCCCGCGGCCTGCCCGGCCTCGGCCCACCGCGCCATCGGGTCGTGCGCCGCTTCGTTCTCGACCACGACGTTGTGCGGCTCGCCGAGCGCCCGGGCGTCGACCATGACGGTCCCGGTGAGGAGCAACCCCGCGCCCGACGCTCCCCAGCGCGCGTACAGCCGCCGAAGGCGCTCACCCGGCAAATGGTCGTCGGCGAGGTTCTCGCTCATGGCCGACTTGGCGAGGCGGTTGGACAGCGTGGCGCCGCACGGGAGCGTCAAGGGGGCGGCGAGGATCGACGTCATGCGCGGGCTCCCGGCATCGGCAGGTGGGCGCCGTTGGAGCGCAGGAGGTTCTCGTCGCCGATGACACCGCACGAGACGAAGAACTTGACCGCTTCTTCCACGGTCATGTCGATCTCGACCACGTCGTGTCGCGACAGGACCACCGGGTAGCCGAGGTGGAGGTGGTTGGTCGGGAAGAAGACCACCATCCGATCGTCATCGGGCTCGGCGGTGGCGCGCTCCTTGGCCACCAGGCCGATCGTCCACCGCCCGACCATCGGGTACTCGACGAGCACGACCTTGGAGAACGGCAACTTCGCGTCGTCCGCGAACGGCGCCACGATCTGGCGGCTGGCGTTGTAGAGGGAGCGCACCAACGGCAACCGTAGGATCAACCCTTCGAACAGCTCGAGCGTCTGCTTGAAGAGCACCTTCTGCATCAGCACGCCGATGAAGACCACCAGTGCGGCGGTGGCGACCAGCCCCAGCCCCGGAACGTGGATGGCGCGACCGACGGCCAGCCCGATGAGCGCGTCGATACGCGGGCCGAGCACCCCGTCGATGGTGACGAAGAGCAGGGTGAGCACCTTCCAGGTGATGAACAGGGGCAAGAGCGCGATGAGCCCCGACAGGAAGTACTTTCGCAGCGCTGCCGACTTCGACTCGCTCATCGCCCCTCGCGTGCGCCGAACTTGACCACCGAGCCCCCGATCGTCCAGTACGCAAGGGTACCGATGGGCGCCGTGCCGCGACCGGCTGCTGTTTCGGGCAGGGTCCGGCGCACGGCGCGACGCCACGCTGCCGGTTCGTCCGCCACCCAAACCCGATCGAAGTTCGGCGCCGCTACGCTCACCGACCGGAGTCGGTGCAGCCAGCTCCTCGCGGTTCGGCGTCCTGCCGGTGTGCCAGACGCCTCCGTGGGTGGCCGGCTCGGTGACGCGGCGGGTCCGGCGGGACCCGGGGGTGACCTCGTTGTGCCCCTCGTCGGCGTTTCCCACCCTCGAAAGACGCCGACCCGCGCCCCGGAGCGCCGCGTCTTGCCCGACTCCCGCTCAGCCCAGCGTGAGCTGATCGACCACGCCCAGAATGACGCTGTGCAGCGGATCGCTGTCCTTGCCGAGGATCTGCCGGGCGGTGTTGCCCTCGCGGGCGCACAGGACCAGGTCGCCGACGCCCGCCTGGACGCTGTCGACGCTCAGGAAGCTCTTGCCGGTGGGGGTGGTTCCGTCGGCCTTGACCGGCTGGACGATGAGGACACTCCGGCCGTCGAAGCACGCGTGCTTGACCGTGGCCACGCTGTTGCCGATGACGCGACAGAGGATCATCGGCCACCTCCGAGGTACTTCGGGTCGCTCCACGCGTGATCCACGATGCGGACCACCGCGGCGTCGACCGGGGAGTAGGTGACCGGGAGGGCCAGCGCCGCTTCGCGACCGGTGGTCCACTCCACCAGCTCGCCTACGCCGGCCTGCAGGGGGTCGGCGGCGACGATGGCGTCGCCGTCGGGCACGCCGTTTTCGTCTTGCGGCTGGATGAGCAGGAGGCGCACGCCGGTGAGGGAGTCGTGCTTCATCGTGGCGACGACGGTGCCGAGGACCTTGGCGAGCTGCATCAGGAGCCTCCGAACGGGGCGCGGCGCAGGACCCAGGGCAGGAACTCCGCGTGCGCCCGCGGGATGACCTGCGTATCGAGGAGCCGACCCTTCGGCCCGAGCACCGCCCGGCCGGCCTCCACGGCGGCCTCGACCGCGTTCTGCGCGCCGGTGACGACGTAGTAGGCCTTCCCGCCCAGGCCGGGGGCGATGCGGAGGCCTGCGAGGTGCACCTCGGCCTCCTTGGCCGACCGGTCGGCGGCGGCGAGCACGGCGGCCACGCCGGTACCCTCGACGATGCCGACGCAGTCGGGGTCACCGACCGACTCGTGGCCCGCGAGGCACGCCCACAGCCGCGGGTGCGCGAAGGGGAGGAGGAGCTGATCGAGCAGCACGCCCTCGGCGAGGGCCACGCCCTGCGCGAAGCTCGCTTCGACCTCGGCCACGCCGCCGCCGAACAGGATCAGGTACTTCCCGGGCTCGACCAGGTTGGCTTCGACCACCGTGACGGGGGCCTCCTTCACCATCCAGTCGAGCACCCGGTAGCCGCGCGCGACGCTGCCGAGCTCCAAGAGGGCGAGCGCGTCGAGCCCCGGCGGCACCGTGAGCGCCATGCCGCGCCTCAGACGATGCGGAAGTGACCGGCGAGCGCGCAGCGGCGCTCGCGGGTGAAGTTCCGCGCGGTGGTGAGGCCTTCGCCGGTGGGGGAGGCGATCGTGAAGCTGGTGTAGCCTTCGCCCTGGAAGCCCAGGCCCGCGAAGTTCGGCGCGTTCTTCACGTAGATGGAGACGTTGCTGACCCGCGCCATGCGGTGCAGGTTGTCGATGTTCTTGCTGTACATCGACGCGGTGTGGCCGTACCCGTGCTCTGCCTTGACCGCCATCTCGATCGCTTCGTGGATGTCGCGCGTGCGGACGATGCTCATGATCGGCATCAGGAGCTCGTGCTGCACGAAGGGATGGTCGAACGGGACCTCGGCGATGATGAGCCGCGGGTCGCCCTTGAAGGGGACGTCGATCTGCTTGAGGTACTCCGCCGCGTTCTTGCCCACCCACTTCGAGAGCGTGTGGTCGCGCTCGGGGGTGAGGATGAGCCGCTCGAGCCGGGTGATCTGGTGGTTGCGCAGGAGCACCGCGCCGTGACCCACCATCGTCTCGATGAGTTTGTCGGCCACCTTCTCGACGACGAAGGTCTCCTTCTCGTCGACACAGATGATGTTGTTGTCGAAGCTGGCGCCGGCGATGATGCCGCGGGCGGCCTGATCGATGTCGGCGGCGTCGTCGACCACCACCGGGGGGTTGCCCGGGCCGCCGGCGATGCACTTCTTGCCGGCCGCGAACGCCGCCTTGACGACCGCCGGGCCGCCCGTGACGACGTTGAGGCGGATGCCCTTGTAGCGCAGGAGCTCGTTGGCCGACTCGATCGTGGGCGACTCGATCACCGTCATGATGTTGTCGGGGCCCCCGACCTCCATCGACGCGCGGTTGATGAGGTCGATCACGTAGGCGGAGCAGCCCTTGGCGCCCGGATGCGTGTTGAAGACCACCGTGTTGCCGCCCGACACCATGCCGATGCCGGTGCAGATGAGGGTCTCGGTGGGGTTGGTGCTCGGCGTGATCGCGGCGCTGACCCCATACGCGGCACGCTCGGTGAGCGTGAGCCCGTCGTCGCCGGTGTAGGCGATGGGCTCGAGGATCTCCGGGCCCGGCGTCTTGTAGATGACGAGCAGGTTCTTCTTGATCTTGTCCTCGACCCGACCGAGGCCCGTCTCTTCGACGGCGAACTCGGCGAGCGAGCGGACGTCCTCGGCGCAGCGGCGGCGCACGTTGGCGATGATCTCCCGACGCTTCTCGAGCGGGAGCGCCACGAGCGTACGTTGGGAGGCCGTCGCCGCGTCGACCGCTTCGGACACGGTCTTGTAGACGCCGTGACCGCGCTTGGGCGGCTCCTTCTTGCCCGCCGGGGCCTGGCCGGACTTGATCCGGTCGAGCACCTGGCTGACGATGGTCTCGAGCTGGTCGCGCTCCACGAGAGCCTCCCTAGCCGGCCGTGAACTTGTCGTAGAGCAGCGTCCCGCCCGCGTCGACGGTGTCGACGATGGCCATGATCACTGCGTCTACCGGGCGGGAGTCGGTGGCCTTGGTCTGCCGCGCGGACGAACCGGAGGCGTAGAGCACGACCTCGCCGACACCGGCGCCCATGGCGTCGGCGGCGACGACGAACGCGTCCTTGCCCTTCATGTCGAGGGACAGGTCCTGTACCAGGTACAGGCGCAGCCCCTCGAGCTTTTCGTCCTTGCGCGTGCTGACCACGGTCCCGACGACCTTGCCGAGCTTCATCGGAGGCTACTTCTTCTCGCCCTGACGGCCGAGCGGGAGCACCTGGTCGATGTTCTCGTGCGGACGCGGGATCACGTGCACGCTCACGAGCTCGCCGACGCGCTGCGCCTGGCGGGCCCCGGCCTCGGTGGCCGCCTTGACGGCCGCGACGTCGCCACGCACGATCGCCGTGACGTAGCCGCCGCCGATCTTCTCGAAGCCGACCAGCTCGACGCGGGCCGCCTTCACCATCGCGTCCGCCGCCTCGACCATGGCGGTGAAGCCCTTGGTCTCGATCATTCCGAGCGCGTCAGCCATCTGAAACTCCTGTGTCCGGTGTACGTTTGAGAGAGGGAACTACTTCTTGCAGGCGTCGATCGCCGCGATCGCCGCGGCGGCCGCGCTGTCGATCTCGGCCTCGGTGCCGCCCATCCACAAGCGGCCGAAGGCGCCGTAGGGCTGGAGGTTGATGAGGTTCACGTTCGCCGCCTTCTCGGCCTCGTTGGCGGCCAGCACGATCCACGCGGCGGGCTCGGTCTCGAGGATGAACAGGCTCTGGCCGGGGATGAGCATCATGCCCTGGCGGTTGCGGTTGATGAGCTGCGCCTGGTAGGGCTCCACCGCGCGGATGACCTGGTTGGAGGTGACCTTGGGGGGCACGTACTGGTCTTCGCGGAGGTTGAGGAAGCGGAGCACCGCGTCGCCGGCGGAGCGGACCTCGCCCTTGTCGTCGTGATGCAGCTCGAGCAAGCCGAACGCGCGCTCGACCACCTGGACCGCGGGGATGGCGCGCGTGGCCTTGAGCGCCACGTCGGTGACGCGGTTGATGATCATGCCCGGCGCGGTCTCGATCCAGATGCTGGCCTGCCCCGAGAGGGGGAGGAACCCGCGCGCGGTGGTGCCGGTGAACGCGGCCAACTGCGGCTGGAGACTGTCGAGGAAGACGTAGCTGCGGAGCGTGACGGACACCCGGACTCCTGTGCCTCGGTGGCCGGCGAGACTTAGCGCAGCCGGTACCTCCGTGTCAACGGCGCGGCTCGCGGCGCTGCGTTATCGGAGCGCGCTCCCGAGACCCCCATGCGCTTCGTCCTCCCGGCCTTCGCCCTGTTCATCCTCGCGGGTTGCCCCGATCCCGGCGCCCCCCCTGCCGACGGTCCGGCGGCGGGCGGCGGTGCGGGCGGTGCCCCGGGCGGCGAAGCGGGCGCGGGTGGTG
>SXOM01000440.1 GCA_005776735.1 Pseudomonadota bacterium | reverse complement strand
GGGCGGCGCCTCGGGGACGATCGGCGGCGAGAACGACGACGGCGGCGGCATCGGCGGCGGCGCCTGCACGGAGGCGACCGTGGGCGGGTCGCCCGTCGGCGGCGCGTCGGCGAGGCGCGCGGCGGCTTCGTCGCGCGGGACCGTGGCCTCCGCGCCCGAGTTGTCCGGCGACACCTGGGTAGGCCGCGGGTCCATGCTGCCATCGTCCGCCGGGGCCTGGGCGCGGGTGCGCGCCTGGCGCTCGAGCTCGGCGGCGCTGGTGATCAGGGTACGATCTTCGGCCGTGGGCGCCGGCTCGGCCGCGGGGGCCTCGGGCCGGGCGTCGGGACGGCTGATGATGATCGGGTTCCCGCACTTCCGACACGTCGCCTTGTTCACCTTCTGGGTGAGCTTGGCATCGGGAATCTTGTAGGAAGCACCGCAGTTATCGCAGACGACGCGCATGTTGTGTTCCCCAGGGGGCGTACGAACGGCCGAACCTACGGGTTCAGGGCCGGTTTGTCAATCGGCCGGCCCTTCACGGGGGCACGACGGTGAGCGTCCACGAGGGGGTCTCGTGGACGGTGAGGGTGGGGGCGGGCTGGGCCGCGACGATGCCGGCGGTGGTTCCCGCGCCCACGACGCCGGCCAACGCGACCCAGAACCACCAGCGGTTGGTGATGGGGCCGTCTTCGTAGCGGATGGTGCCCGTCTGACGGATGCGCACCCGATCGTCGGCACGTTCGGGGCGCACCGGGGGCGCCACCGGCGCGACGGTGACCCGGACCTCGGGCTCGACGTCCCCCTCCTCGTCGGGGGTGCGCGCCGCGACCGGCGCCGCACCGGTGATGGCGAGCACCCGCTCGGCCAGCTCCCCCCAGTCGTCGGCGAGCGCGTCGACCGGCACCGCGACCCGACCGGACACGGCATCGTCGCCTTCGTCGCCCACCACGCGCAGCTCGATGGTGCCGGTACCGTCGAGCACGCCGACGACCAGCCAGTCCGCGCCCAGCGTGCTGCGGAGGACCTCGGACTGCCCGTCGGTCGGGGGGGACCAGGGCTCCTTGGCCAGGGCCGCCTCGACCTCGGTGAACAGCCGCGCCGCCGCGCCGGTGGAGCTGGTGCGTGTGCGGGTGTAGCCCGGCCAGAAGCGCGCGAGGGCCCCGAGGTCGTCGCGGGCGGCCACGGTGTCGCCCTGGCGCAGGTGCGCGTCGGCCAGGGCCCACGCCACGTCGCCGAGCTCGTTGCGCCGCGCCCAGCCCGAGCCCGACGCCAGGTGCAGCCGCGCCGCTTCGTCCAGCGCGCTGGCGGCGCCGGTGGAGTCGCCCCGCGCCAGCGCCGCACGCCCCTGCGCCGACAGCTCCCGGGCCCGCGCCAGCTCGGCCTCGTGGCCCACCGTGAGCGCCGCCCCGAGCGCGCTGCCGGTGGGCACCTCCACCCGACCCGCCGCCGAGAGCGCGTCGCGGAGCGCTTCGGTGGCCGCTTCGGCCGCTTCGGCGTCGACACCCCGGCCGTCGAGCGCGAGCAGCGCGATCGTGGAGGCGGAGGCAGTGGCGACGAGCAGCATTCGGGACCGGAACGGACGGAGCGGACCGCAGCTTACATGTCGGAGCGGGCGCCGACCAGGGCCCCTTCGTGCTTTGACCGGACGCTTGCGCGCGGACCGGGCGCCGCCTGCGTTACGCTCCGCCCGTGGTCGTCCTGCTGCTCGGGTGTGTGCCTGCCGCCGTCTACGGCTTGCGCTTCGACGGCTCGATGCCGCTGAGCACCGAGCTGTCCGCAGTGGGCGGGGTCTTTCCCGGCTCGGCCGGCGACACGCTCCCGCTGCTCGACACCGCCGTGCTCGGGGTGCAGGGCCGACAGCGCCTCGGTCGCGACGTGGCGGTGCAGCTCTCGGGCGGCACGGCGACCGCGAGCCTCGACGGCGACCCGGTCGGCGTCCTCGAGCTCGAGGTCCAGGGCCGGCTGCTGCGCGAAGCGCCGGTCACCCTCTCCGTCCGCGGCGGGATCGACGCCTACGGCCAGTGGGAGGCGGAGAGCGTGATGTTCGGCGTCCACGGCGGCGCGGTGGTCTCGCGTCACCTCGGCGCGCAGGTGCGGCCCTACCTCGGCTTCACCGTCAACCCGGTGCTCAACCCCGGCGACCGCTTCTACCCCTGGCTCCAGTACGGCGGCGGGGTCAGTTGGCGCCCCTGGCTCGGCGACGCGACGCGCGGCCTCGTGGCCCTCGAAGCCACCGGCTACCGCGGCTTCGGCGCCGACGTGCTCAACGACGCGGACATCGTCACCTGGGGCGCCATGCTCCAGGTCGGCGCCAGCTTCGGGTCGGGCGCCGAGGACTGATCGCTTCGGGGCCCCGCGCCGCGACCGGCCGCTCGCGGTTCCGGGGCCGGCGCGCGGGGCGCGCGGGGTGCGCACGATTCAGCCGAGGGGCGCCAGGGGCTCCCCAGGTTCGCAAGGCAGCTCCTCGCCCCACGTCAGGTGCATCTCGAGCCGCGAAGTGTCGGGATCGAAGGTGTACCGGTGGCAGGTGAGGTGAACCCCGTCCACGAGCGCGTCGTGAACGCGGCAATACTGCCAGGCGTACACGCCGTCCTCCACGCCGGCGGACGCGTCGTAGAGGTAGTGGCGTTCACCCTGCGTCGTCATACTGGCTGTCGACCACGTCGACTCCACCGATTCCACCAGCCGTTGAACCGTGGACGCGCGGGTCCCAGACGCAATCGCCCACTCGATCGTATGCTCGCCATAGCCCGATCTGGCGCCTAGCTGCTGCGGCACAACCTCGTCCGGGAAATTGGTGCTCTCGACCAGTTCGCAATCGGGAAAGCGAACAGTGAGGCCGGAATCGGGCGTCGCCCGGTAGTCAAACCACATGCCGTCGGCATGCACGACGGTACCGGTGCTCCAAGTGTCCACGACGAACGCATCGCCCGCCAAGTCGTCGGGGACGCTCGCGCACCCAGTGCGCCACATGACGAATTGGGTCGGAACACTCACCGGCAACCTCAACTGCCACTCGCCCGCACCGATTCCCGCACAAACATCGGCAACGTCGGCGCACGGTGGTTCGCGGAGGGACTCAGGGTACGGCTCAGCCGGCCTACACCCGGCGACGCCTGCCACGACGGCCGCAGCGGTCAGGGCGCGGCGCATGAACCCACCACGGCACCGGCATCCAGGAAGGCCCCGTCCACCGTACAGAGCGGCCGAGGCCCCGACGGCGGCGATAGCGGCCGAGCCGGCGCTCCACGTGCCGTCGTGGCAGCGGGTGTCCCTGGACCGCACGTTGGGTCCGAACAGGTCGTCCGCGTAGCCGTTGGCATCGTCGTCGACGCCACCGGCGAACACGGCGATCAGGTCGTCCGCCTGCACGAGGGCGGTGGCGAGGTCGGTCGGTTCTGCCGCGGCCGACGCGCTCGCCGAAACGACGTACCGGGAAGAGTGCTGAGACCAAACGCCAAACACTTCGGTCATTGCGGGCGGTGGGCCGAGATACATCAGGGCCCCTCCTTCGGTCGGTTGTCCCAGTGTAGCATCGTGGACCACGACGAGTCGGGTCGCGACACGAGGTGACACGAAGGTGCTACGGCCGCGACCGGCCGCTCGTGGTTCAGGGGCCGGCGCGCGGGGCGCGCGGGGCGCGCACCTACCCGACGGCGGCGCGCCCCGCGTCGGTGAGCGTGGCCGTGCCTCCGGCGTAGGTGACCAGCTCCTCGCCGGTGAACTCCTCCATCAGCCGGCTGAACGCCTTGTGGCCGACGAAGAACTTCGCCTCGCTCCGGTCGTGCATGTCCTTGAGCGAAGCGCTGCCGCCCTGGTCGGCCAGCCACTTGAGCATCCCCTTGCGGGTGCGCTGCCAGTGGCGCGCCTGCTTGGCCTTCTCGGCGTCGGCCTTGGCGGCCGCTTCGTCGCTCGTCGGCCCCGCAGCGGGAGCGACCGCCGGCTCCGCGGTCGCGGACGCCATCGCCGCCGCGGGCGCAGGCTCGGCCTCGGGTTCGGGCGTCGCGGCCG
>SXOM01000439.1 GCA_005776735.1 Pseudomonadota bacterium | reverse complement strand
GTGACGACCCCGTCGACGTCGGCCTCGTTCCACCCGTCCGGCACCCCGTAGACCTCGATGGGGAGCGGAAACGCGGTGGTGGACCACGCGTGGGCGGGAAGGGCAGAGGCAGCGGCCACCAACATGAGCAACGCCATGATTCCATCCGCGGCGCCACCGCGGCGCCGACCCCAGCGTACCGCGCCGGCGCGCGCGGCACACGTCGCCCTCGTCGTCGCGGCACGCGCAGGCTCCTGCCGCTCGCCGCGGACGGTCGCGGCGGGCCGCCCCGCTACTCGTTCTGCTTCTTCTCGAGGGCGGCGACCCGCTTGAGCAGCTCGGGGAGCTCCTTGGCGGCGTTGACCATGCGGAGCCAGTCGCGGTGGTCGATGGCGGGGCTGCCGGTCCGCTTCTCGCCCGCCGGGACGTCGCTGGTCACCATGCTCATCGCGCCGATGGTGACGCCGTCGCCGATGTCGAGGTGGCCGAGCAGGAGGGTGCGCGCGGCCATCGTGACGCCCGTGCCGGTGCGGGTGCTGCCCGCCACTGCGCTGTAGGCGACCAGGACATTGTGCGGACCGATCTCGGCGCCGTGGCCGACCTGCACCAGGTTGTCGAGCTTGGAGCCGGCCCCGATGGTGGTGTCGCCCATCGCGGCGCGGTCGACGCAGGAGTTGGCGCCCACCTCGACGTCGTCGCCGACCACCGCGCGGCCGGTCTGGGGGATCTTCACGAGACCCGAGGGCGTGGGGACGAAACCGAAACCTTCGCCGCCGATGACCGCGCCGGGGTTGAGCACGACCCGGTCGCCGACCACACACCCATCCATCACGACGGAGCCCGCCATGAGCAGGCAGTCGCGACCCACACGGGCGCCGGGCCCGACGTAGACGTGCGGCTGCAACACGCTCCCCGCGCCCACCTGCGCGCCGGGGCCGACGTAGGCGAACGGGGCCACGGTCGCGCCGCTGGCGTCGCCCTCGACGACCGCGAGCGGGTGCACACCAGGGGTCGGGCGCGGCGTGGGGTGGAACAGCGCCAGGGCCCGAGCGAAGGCAAGGTACGGGTCCTTGCAGCGCACCACGGTGTGGCCGTGGGCGGGCTCGGCCAACGCGACGAGCACCGCTCCGGCGCGGCTGGCCTTGAACAACGAGGCGTAGCGACGGTTCGCGAGGAACGAGAGGTGCTCGGGCCCCGCCTCTTCGAGGCCGGCGACCCCGACGATCTCCCGCTCGGCGTCGCCATCGACGACCGCGCCGAGGCGAGCGGCGACCTCGGCGAGCTTCACGCTACTTCTTGGGGGTCGTGGCCGGGTTGGCCGCGTTGTAGCGCTTGATGAGCTCCTCGGTGATGTCGATGGTGTCGGACCAGTACACCACGCCACCCTCGGTGGCCTCGAGGACCACGGTGTAGCCGCGCTCCTGGCCGATCGCGACGCTGATCTTCTTCATCTTCTCGATGAAGTCCTGCATCGCGGCGTAGTACGCCTGCTGCATCTCGCCTTCGTAGCGCGAGTAGGTCTGCTGGAACTCCATCTGCTGCTTCATCAGCTCCTCCTCCTTGGCCTTGCGGGCAGAGTCGGAGAGGATCATCTTCTGCTTTTCGTACTCGGCGGCCGACGCTTCGAGCGACTTCTGCATCTTCTCGATGGCGATCTTGCGCTCGCCGTACATGCCTTCGAGCTTCTTGCGCACGCCGGCGGCTTCGTTGACGTCGTTGAGCGCCCGCTGGAAGTCGACGACGGCGATCTTGACCTCGGCGGCGAGCGCGTCGCCGACGAAGGTGAAGCACAGCGCGAAGAGTAGGAAGAACTTCTTGAACATGGGACTCCCGGGCGCGGCCTAGAACGCGCTGCCGATGGTGAAGTCGAAGACCGCGGTGCGCTCGTCGGGCAACGGCTCGAGCGGGAAGCCCCACTCGAAGCGGAGCGGCCCGATCGGGCTGAACCAACGGATGCCGAAACCGACGGAGGTGCGGAGGTCGGTGAGGTCGATGAGGCCATCGCCCTGCACATCTCCGAAGGTGTTGCCGGCGTCGAAGAACGCCACCAGGGAGATGCCGGCCGACTTGATGATCGGCGACTCCAGCTCGAACTGGTTGATGAGCGTCTGCGTGCCGCCGATGACGAGGCGATCGTCGGCCGCCTGCGGATCGTCGGTGCCGACGAACGAGGTGCGCTCCTGGGTGTAGTCGCGGTACCCCGTGCCGCGCAGGCTCGGGCCGAGCGCGTAGGGCTCGAAGCCGCGGATGCTCAGGATGCCGCCCGCGCGGTACCGGTGGATGTACGGGACGATGCTACCGTCGGTGCTCTGGATGTACCCGGCGCTGAGGTTGTACTTGAAGACGATCCAGTCGTCCTTGACCAACGGCTGGTAGAACCGGAAGTTGGCCTTGGTCTCCCAGTAGTTGAAGTCGCCGCCGAAGATCGAGACCACCTCTTCGTCGTTGAGGCGGAAGCCGCCGGCGAGCTCGGTGGAGAGCGTGAACTTCACGCCGCGGGTGGCGGTGATGCGGTTGTTCCGCTTGTCGACCTCGAGCGTGATGCCGGCCGACGAGGTGACGCCGTTGCGGTAGAGCTGGCCGCCGAAGAGGCGCTCCTTGTACTCGTCGAGGCTCAACAGACCGTTGTCCTCGATGGTGTAGTCCAAGGCGAGGCGGATGTCGTCGCGCGAGTCGAGGTACCGGCCGATCTGCAAGATGCCGCCGCGCTGGTACTCGTTCTCGATGTAGTTGCGCTGGTTGTAGAAGCCGGAGACCCGCAACGTCCACCGCGAGTCGAGGAAGTACGGGTCGTAGAAGTCGATGTTCGCGGTCTGGGTGGGCCGCGAGATGTTTCCCGCGATGCTGACCACCCAGCCGAGGCCGAAGAAGTTGGACTTCTGGATGTTGGCGGTCAACAGGAAGCTGTCCACCGAGCTGAACCCGGCCCCGACGGTGAAACTTCCGGTCGGACGCTCCGACACGTCGACGTTCATGTCGAGCGTCTTCTCTTCGGCCGCCCGCGGCGTGCTGATCTCGACCGTCTCGAAGAAGCCCAGCCGCTCGAGCCGCTCGCGTGCTTCGCGGATGCGGCTGCCCTGGTACTGCTCCCCTTCGTTGATCGGGATCTCGCGACGCACCACCTTGTCGAAGGTGGGGTCGTTGCCGGTGATGTTGATGCGCCCGATGCGCATCTTCTCGCCGCGCTGGATGTCGAAGGTCAGGTCGACCGTGCCCGAGTCGGGGTCGGGCTCCGGGAGCGGCACGACGTTGGCGAACGCGTAGCCGCGGTCGCCGTAGAGGTCGCTGACCCGCTGGGTGAGCGCCTGCATCGTGGTGAGCTTGAACCAGTCGCCCGTCTTGACCGGCGCGTTCTGCCCGGAGAAGTCGAGGATGCGCCGCTCGACCCGGGGCGACCAGTCTTCGCCGACCACCAGGCCCGCCGCCTTGTCGCGCGCGAAGGCTTCCTGGACGTCGCGGAGGTTCTTGCCTTCGGCGAGCGCCCGGGCGGCGCCCTGCGTGAGGCCCTCCTCGGTCTCGAAGTCGCCGGTGAACTTGACCTTCCCGATCTTGTACCGGGGGCCCTCGGTGACGTGGATCGTGATGTAGATGTGCCGCTTGTCGGGCGACAAGAACACCTTCGGCTCGTCGACCTGCGCTTCGACGTAGCCCTCTTCGAGGAGCACGGACCGGATGACGTAGGAGTCGTTCTCCAGCGCTTCTTCGATGAAGTTGCCCGTGGAGGTGAGCCAGGGGACGATGCCCCCCTCCTTGGTCTGCATGAAGCGCTTGATCTTGGCGTCGGCCACGCCCTCGTTGCCGGTGATGTCGATGCTCTGGACGATGACCTTGCGGTTCTCGGTGATCTTGAACTCGACGTCGACGAGGTCTTCGCCCACCGGGGTGAGCACCGGCTCGACCGTCGCGAGGTAGAAGCCCTTCTCGAGGTACTTGTCGCGGATGGTGCGCGCGTTCTGCGCGAGCCGCTGGTCGGACGGGGGCGGCCCGAGCGGGACGATGTCCACCGCCTCGGTCAGATCGTCGTCCTTGATCTTCTTGTTGCCGGAGTACCGCACCTCGCGGACCGAGGGCTTCTCCTTCACGACGAAGCTGACCACCTGGCCGGTGTCGCCCCGGGTGATGCGCACCACCACGTCCTGGACGTAGCCGGTGCGCCAGATGCCGCGGATGTCGCGCTGCACCTTCCATGGGGCGAGCGCATCGCCGGCGCGCAGGCTGATCGCGTCGAGGATGGCGGCCTCTTCGACCCGACGCAAGCCGAAGACCTGCACCTTCTCGACCGTACCGGTCGCGACGATCGGGGCCCCCGACTCGTCGATCACGAGCGGCACCACGGCCGGCTCGACCGGCGGCACGGCCGCAGGCGCGAGCTCCGGCGGCGGCGCACCCAGGGGCACCGGCGTGCTCCCGGGCGGCGGATCCTGCGCGAACGCGGGCGCGGCCACGACGAGGCCGCAGAGCGCCAACCAGCCGCGCTTCACGCCGCCTCCTCGAAGCGACCTTCGACCACCCGGACAACGCGCGAGAACCGACGCGCCAGCTCCATGGAGTGGGTGACGACCACCAGGGTGGCGCCCGCGTCGGCATTGAGCTCCAACAACAGGCCCATGACCTCGTTCGCGGTGCGCGGATCGAGGTTGCCGGTGGGCTCGGCGGCGAGCACCAGGCCCGGCCGCATGAGCAGCGCGCGCGCGATGGCGACCCGCTGCTGTTCACCCCCGCTGAGCTCGCCCGGCTTGTGGGTGAGCCGGTGTGCCAGCCCGACGCGCACCAGCGCGGCGTGGGCCCGCTCGCGCGCCTCGGCCTTGGGGACCCGCGCGATGAGCGCAGGGATGGCGACGTTGTCGACCGCGGAGTGGTCGGGCAGCAGGTGATGGAATTGGAAGATGAAGCCGACCGAGCGGCTTCGGAACGCGTCGAGCTCGGCGGCCGGACGCCCGTAGAGGTTGACCCCGTCGACCAGGACGTGACCCGCGGTCGGCGGCTCGAGGCCGCCGAGGACGTGCAGGAACGTGGACTTGCCCGAGCCCGACTGCCCCACCACCGCGAGGCCCTGACCCGCCGCAAGCTCCAGCTCGGCGGCGCGCAGGACCTCGATCCGCTGCCCCCCCTTCTCGAAGTGGCGCGAGACCCCGCGGACCTGGAGCGCGACCCCCATCACTCGTACCGCAGCCCTTCGACCGGGTGCAACGACGCCGCGCGCGACGACGGGTACAACGTGGCGAAGAAGCAGATCACCAACGCCCCGGCCGCGACGATTGCGACCGTGGACGGCACGACCACGACGGGCAGGGAGTCGATGTAGTACACGTTGGTGTCGAGCGGGTAGCGGTACTTGGCCAAGACGGCGCACGCCGCTAACCCGAGCGCGACGCCGAGGCCGGTCCCGACCACGCCGACGACGACCCCTTCGGCGATGAAGATGCGCCGGATCATCGGCGAGGTGGCCCCCATGGCCTTGAGGATCGCGATCTCGCGGCCCCGCGTGATCACCAGCACCACCAGGTTGGTCACGATGCCCAACGCGGCGACCGCCACGATCTGGGCGAGGATGATGCCCATGACCCACTTTTCCAACGCCAGGGCCTTGAACAGCGCCTCGTTCATCGTGAGCCAGTTACGCGCGTAGTACGAGGGTCCGAGCTTCATCTCGACGGCCTTGCTCACCACGGTGGCGTCCCACACCTTGTCCTCGGGCACCCGCACCTCGAGGCCGGTGACCGCGGCGCCGATCCCCATGAACTCCTGGGCGTCGGGCAGGGTGACGTACGCCCACTTGGTGTCGTACTCGTACATGCCGGTGTGGATCAACGCGGCGACCCGGAACGTGCGCGTGGTCGGGATCGGGACGCCCATGGGCCCGGTGGTCGTGCCGATAGGGTTGATGACGTGGACCTTGTCGCCCGGGTAGACCCGGAGGGTCTCCGCGAGGCCGCTCCCGAGGATCAGGCCCGGCAACTTCTCGTCGTCACCCTCGTCCTGGGCGATGGCCGCCGCGGGGGTGTGCAGCGTGCGGACGATTTGCTCCTTCTCGGCGAGGCTCGTGGGCTCACCGCGGGGGCCGACCTCGATGTCCTTGGCGAGCTCGTTGGCGGCGAGGGCCTTCTCCGGGTCGATGCCCTTGAAGATGGCCCCCGAAACCCCGTAGGTGCTCCGGAGCATCACTTCGCTGTAGGTGAACGGAGCGACGGCCACCACCTCGGGGACGGCGGCCACCTTGGCCATGACCTCGGCCGGCGTGTCGATCGGACCCCCGTAGGCCAGCACCAGCACGTGCGCCTGGTTGCCGAGGATCTTCTTGCGGAGGTCGATCTCGAAGCCCTCCATCACGGAGAGCACCACGATGAGCACGGCCACGCCGAGCATGACGCCGAGCACCGAGAGCACGGCGATGAGCGAGATGCCCGCGTCCTGGCGACGCGAGCGCAGGTGGCTCATGGCGATGAGGAGCTCGAAGTCCATCGGGAGGGACGGCGCGGATAACCCACGGCTGCGGCGGCGGGCGGCGGGCTGACGGTTCGGGACAGAACGCCTATCCGCGGCTCCTCAACGTCGGGAACAGGATGACGTCGCGGATGCTGGCGGTGTCGGTCAACAACATCACCAGGCGG
>SXOM01000438.1 GCA_005776735.1 Pseudomonadota bacterium | reverse complement strand
GACCCGGCGGGGGAGCGAGCGCCAATTTCACCCGGCCCGGCAGGACCCGGCGGTAACTTCGTCTCCGATCACCGCCGACGCTGCGTTTTCCCCCGACCGAGGACGCCGACCCGCGCCCCGGGTCGCCGCGTCGTGCCCGGCGGGCCCGGCGGGCCCAGCGCCCCTACTGCCCGGTATACCCGAGGTCGCGGAGCAGCCGCGGGTTGCTGGTCCAGTCGGGCTCGACCGCCACGAACAGCCGCAGGTCGACGTGAGTGTCGAGCACGGCCTCGATGCGCTTGCGCGCCTGGGTGCCGATGCGCTTGATCATGCGACCGCCGGCGCCGATCACGATGGCCTTCTGGCTCGGCTTCTCGACGATGATGCGCGCGTGGATCGTGACCCGCCCACCTTCGCGCTCCGACTCGTCGAACTGCTCGATCTCGACCGCCACGGCGTACGGTATCTCCTGGCCGCAGGCGGCGAAGACCTGCTCTCGCACGAGCTCGGCGCAGATGTCGCGCTCGTGGACGTCGGTGACGAAGTCGTCCGGATACAGCGCTTCGCCTTCGGGGAGCGCCCGCTGCCACTCCTGGCACAGCGCGTCGGTGCCGTCGCCGGTCAGCGCGCTGATGGGGACGACCACCCCCGTCTCGGCGTAGCGCGCGATGAGCGGCAGAAGGAGCGCCTTTTCCTTGATGGCGTCGACCTTGTTGAGCGCGATGACGACCTTGCGGCCGGCGAACCGCGCCGCGAGCTCGTCGTCGTAGGGACGCTCGGCGTCGACGATCCAGCACAACAGATCGACCTCGTTCATGGCCGCTTCGGCCGTGGCGACCATGCGACGGTTGAGCTCGGACTTCGGCCCGTGCAACCCCGGCGTGTCCACGAGCACGGCCTGGAGCCCCGGACGTGTGAGCACCCCCATGATCCGCGTGCGCGTGGTCTGCGGCCGGGCGGAGACGGCGGCGATGCGGAGGCCGACGAGCTGGTTCAAGAGGGTGCTCTTGCCAGCGTTCGGGCGGCCCACGAGGCCGACGGTTCCGGTGCGGATGGACATCGGCCGCGCGCTATCCGCTCGGGATCAGCGCGGCCACGGCGAGCTGAGCGGCGGCGGCCATCGCGGCGGCCTTGCTCGACCCGGGCGCAGGGCCGAATCGCTCGCCGGCGGCGAGCACCTCGTAGCGGAAGGTGAGCGCGTGGGCTGGCCCGGTCGACGGGAGCTCGACGTACTCCGGGCGCTCGAGTCCCCTCGCCTCCAACCACTCCTGGAGCCGGCTCCGGGGGTTGTGATCGGCCGCCGGTGCGGACAAAAGCGGATCTACGCTGGGGCCGAACGCGGTGCGTACCGCGGCGAAGCCCCCGTCGAGGTACACCGCGCCGATCACCGCCTCGATCGCGTCGGAGCGGACGTTGACGCTGCGGGCGGTGCCCATGCGCAGGTCGCCCGCCCCGAGGCGGAGGTGCGCCGTGACGCCGAGCTCGTCCGCGAGCGCCGCGAGCGTCTCCTTGCGCACGATGGCCGCCCGCGCCTTGGACAACTGCCCCTCGGTCCAGTCGGGGTGCGCCGCGTACAGGCGCTCGGTGACCAACAACTGCAAGACGGCGTCGCCCAAGAACTCCAGGCGTTGGTTGTGGGCGAGCTGCCCCTGCACCGCGCTCGGGTGGGTCAGGGCGAGCGCGAGCAGCGCCGGATCGGCGAAGGTGTGGTCGAACTTCAAGACGACTCCCGGGGCGCGGCGGCGGTGCGCCGGATGATCGCGCCGAGCACCACCTCGTCGCCGTCGTAGACGACGACCGATTGGCCCGGCGTGGCGGCACGAAGCGGGGCGAGCAGCTCGAGGGTGAGTGGGTCCCCTCCCCGCACCTCGCACGGGGCGAGCGCCCCACGGTGACGCACCCGCGCCCGCAGCGTGCGGCCGGCCAGCGACGAGGGCTCCACGAGCCAGTTGGGGGCGCGCACCTCGAGGGTGTGCACCTGCAGGGCGTCCTCGGGACCCACGACGACCCGCCGCGCTTCGGCGTCGATGCCCACGACGTACCAGGGGCCGCCCGCGAGGCCGAGCCCTCGCCGCTGCCCGAGGGTGTACCGCCAGTAGGCGTCGTGCAGTCCGAGCACCCGGCCGGCCTGATCGACGATCTCGCCGGCGCCGACGAGCTCGGGGCGCGCTTCGGACACAAACCGCGCATGGTCGTCGTCGGGCAAGAAGCACACCTCCATCGACTCGGCCTTCTCGGCCGTGGCCAGGCCGAGGCGCCGGGCGTGGTCCCGCACCTCGGACTTGGTGAGCCCTCCGAGCGGAAACTGCGTCTCCAAGAGCGCGGCGCGCGACACCGGGTGCAGGAAGTAGGACTGGTCCTTGTCTGCGTCGACCGCCGCGAAGAGCCGACCGTCCCGCGTGCGGGCGTAGTGGCCGGTCGCGATCGCCCCGGCGCCGAGGGCCTTGGCGCGGTGGCGCAGCACGGTGAACTTCAGCACCCCGTTGCACTGGACGCACGGGTTGGGCGTGTACCCGGCGACGTACTCGCTCACGAGGTCGTTCATCACGGCGTCGCGGAACGCCGCCCGCAGGTCCATCACGTAGAAGGCGATCCCGAGCTTGTCGGCCACGCGCCTGGCGTCCCACGCATCGTCGAGCCCGCAACACCGGCCGGGCTCGCCGCCGTCGGCGTCGTGCAACTTCATGTGCACCCCGACGACCTCGTGGCCGGCTTCGACCAGGAGGGCCGCGGCCACGGAGCTGTCCACCCCGCCCGACATCGCGCACACGATCCGCATCGCCGGGGGTGCTATCCAGGTGGACGCGCCCCGCGCCCGCGCGCGGCGTGGCGTTATGCGCGGCCGGTGATCTACCTCGACTACAACGCCACGGCTCCGCTCCGCCCCGAGGCGCGCGCCGCCATGGAGCCGTGGTGGGGGCGCCCCGCCAACCCGAGCGCCGCCCACTCCCTCGGGCGCGACGCGGCGATGGCGGTGGACCGGGCGCGGGCCGCGGTTGCCGCGATGGTGGGCTGGCCCGCCGAGGGGGTGGTCTTCACCTCCGGCGCGTCGGAGAGCAACGCCACCGTCTTGTCGCGGGGGCGTTGGGCGGTGAGCGCGGTCGAACATCCTTCGGTCGCCAAGTGGGGAGCCGCGGTGCTGCCAGTCGACGGACACGGCCGCGTCGAGCTCGGCGCCATCGACGTCGTCGACGGGGTCGACGGGGTGAGCGTGATGCTGGCGAACAACGAGAGCGGCGTGGTCCAGCCGATCGCGGCGGTGATCGAGCGGGCGCGGCGGCGGGGGTGGGTCGTGCACGTCGACGCCGCACAGGCGCCCGGCCGCGTCGACCTGGCGGACCTGCGGGGCGCAGACTTCGTCACGCTCGCTTCGCACAAGCTCGGGGGTCCGCAGGGGGTGGGCGCACTCCTGGTGTCCCCTCGCCTCGCCGCGGCGCCGCTGGTGCCTGGGGCGGCGCAGGAGCGCGGCTGGCGCGCCGGTACCCACAACGTCGCCGGAATCGTCGGGTTCGGGGCGGCCGCGCTCGCGGTGGGGGCGCCGCTCTCGGGCGCGCTCCGGGATCGGCTCGAGGCGGCGCTGGTCGCTCGCGGCGGCGTCGTCGCCGGGGCGGGGGCACCGCGCATGCCGAACACGACGTTCGTGGCATTCGAGGGCCGGGAGGCGCCCGAGCTGGTGATGGCGCTCGACCTCGCCGGTGTCGCGGTGAGCGCCGGGAGCGCGTGTGCGTCGGGGGCGGCACGGCCCAGCGCGGTGCTCGCGGCGATGGGATTCCGCGGCAGCGCGGTTCGCTTCTCCCTCGGGGTCGCCACCACCGAGTCCGAGGTGGACGCGGCGATCACCGCGGTCGACACCGTGCTCGCGTACGGCTGATCCTTCCCCCCGCGGCACGGATTGCAGGGCGACCGGACGCGCGCCGGACCCTGCCCGCTTCGGGACGGTCGCGGCGCGTCCGCCACCTGCGCGGACGTCCGGTCGCCGCTACGGCTCTACGAGCTTCTCCAGCCGTTCCAGGGCTTTCGGGCCGATTCCCTTGACCCGGTCGAGATCGTTCGCCGCGCGGTACGGCCGGCCGGCGACGATCCGCGCCGCGAGCGCGGGCCCGATGCCGGGCAGCGCCTCCAGCTCGGCGGCCGAGGCACGATTCAGCGAGACCCGGGCGCCCGCCGCCAGCGCCCCGGGTGGCGCCACCGTCGTCTCCGGCGCCGGCTCGGCCTCCTGGCCCTGCACCCGCCACTCCAGGCGCGCACCGTCGGCGACGCTCGGCGGCAGGCCCGGCACCGTCCCGGCGTCGACCCACCCGCGACCGGGAACCTCGACGACACGCGACGGTACGGGCGGTGGGGCGCTCGGGGCGAGGGTTGCCAGCGCGACGGTGGCGACCAGGAGCGCGAGGAGCACGCGCCGGGCGCGCTCGCCGAGCTGCATGGGGATGACCACCAGCTCCACGCGGTCCAGAAGGGTGTGATCCAGTCGCAAGAGCGCGGCGTCGAGTCGGGTGGCCATGGCGCCAGACGATGTCCACCGCGCGCCGTGCGTCAACCCCCGATCAGGGTACCGTGGGCCGCGTCGGTCGCGCGGAAGGTCACCTCCCGCCCGCCGGGGACCGCGGCCAGCCGCACCTCGAGGCGCCCGGCCGGCCAGACGTCGCCGAAGCGGTCGGCCCACTCCACCACCCACGCGCCGTCCACGCCCACACGCTCGCTCAGGCCCGCCCCGACGAGCTCCTCGGCGGCCTCCATCCGGTACAGGTCGGCGTGGCGCAGGGGCACCCGCCCGTCGTCGTACTCGAGGACCAGCGCATAGGTGGGGCTCCGTACGGCGCCCGTCACTCCGAGGCCGCGTGCGATGCCCTGGGCCAGCGTGGTCTTTCCGGCCCCGAGCTCCCCCACCAGCAGCACGAGCGCCCCCGGGAAGAGCCGCGCGCCGATCCCCTCCCCCACCTGCTGCAACGCTGCCGCCGACGCCACGATCATCGCCACCGCCTAATCGTGTGGGGCGGTCCACGGGCGCGGCGAATCTCGCGGTGCGGGCTTGCCGGACGCGACATGGTGAGCAAGTAGGTGCGCCTCCCCGAAGCGGCGTGCTCAAGTACTTCACCGGCTCATTCGCGTTCACCGCAGTCGCGCTCGTCATCGCCGCATGGGTCGGTTGGGACACGGGCGGCACCCCCGCCGCCATGGCCTCCACGTTGTTCATCGTGGCGGTGCTCGGTGTGCTCGAGGTCAGCTTGTCGTTCGACAACGCGGTGGTCAACGCCACCGTGCTCCGCGACATGGACGCGGTGTGGCGCCACCGCTTCATCACCTGGGGCATCGCCATCGCCGTCTTCGGGATGCGCGTGGTCTTCCCGTTGGCGATCGTCGCGGTCATCGCGCAGATCTCCCCGTGGGACGCGGTGGTGCTCGCGGGCACGCGGCCCGACGAGTACGCGCGCATCCTCACCGAAGCGCACATCTCCGTCGCGGCGTTCGGGGGCAGCTTCCTGGCGATGGTCGGGCTCAAGCACTTCATCGATCTCGAGCGCGAAGAGTACTGGATCTACTACCTCGAACGCCCCTTGGCCCGCCTCGGCAAGATCGAGGCGGTCGAGCTCGGCATCGTGATGCTGGTGATCTACGGGGTCAGCCGGTGGCTCCCCCACGCCGACCAGCTCGAGTTCATCGTCGCGGGGATGTTCGGCCTCCTCAGCTACATCGTGGTCGACGGCATCAGCGCGGTGCTGGAGCAGGACTCCGAGTCCACCACGGGCGCGGTCGCGGTGCGGTCGGGCCTCGGCTCGTTCTTGTACCTCGAGGTGCTCGACGCGAGCTTCTCGTTCGACGGGGTCATCGGCGCGTTCGCGTTGTCGACCAACCTCATCGTCATCGCGTTGGGTCTGGGGATCGGGGCGATGTTCGTGCGGTCTCTCACGATCATGCTCGTCGACAAGGGCACGCTCACCCAGTACCGCTACCTCGAAGCGGGTGCGTTCTGGGCCATCCTCGCGCTCGCCGCGATCATGTTCCTCCAGGCGGTGCTCCACATCCCCGAAGTGGTGACCGGGCTCATCGGTGCCGCGTTCATCGGCGTCGCCTTCTGGCAGTCGGTGCAATACAATCGGCGCGAATCCGGAGCCTGAGTGGACGAATCCCCCGACCAGACGACCAACCCCCTCGCGATTGCGTCGCTGGTGCTCGCCCTCGTGGGCGTCCTCGTCTACTGCTGCGGCAGCTTCATGTGCCTCGGCTGGGTGGGCATCCTCGTGTGGCTGGCCGGCGCCGCGTGCGGCGGCATCGCGGTCGCGCAGGGGGTCGAGGGCAACAACAAGGTCATGGCGTGGGCCGGTCTCGGGCTCAACCTGCTCTTCCTCGTCGGCCTCGGGGCGCTGATGGTGCTCGGCGTCGGGTTGAGCGTCTTCGGCCAGGCGCTCCAGGGCATGTGAGCGGGGGCGATGCGGCGCGACCGTCCGCTTCGAGCGGGCGGGCGCCTCCCCGCATCGCGCGACCGGGTCGACATTGTGTCGGGACGGTGACAAGTCCACGGGGCGCCGGGCCGGTGTGATAGCGCGGGGCACGATGAAGTTCCCCGCGCGCCCCGTGGAGTTTCTGATCGAGGGTCTCATCCGCGTGTGCGGGTTGAGCGCCATCGTGTTCATCCTCGCGATCTTCGGCTTCATCGGGAAGGAGGGCCTCGCCTTCCTCGGCTCCCACCTGGTCGAGATGCTCACCTCCACGGACTGGAGCCCCACGGCGGAAACTCCGGTCTTCGGCCTCGTGGCGCTACTGGTCGGCACGTTCTGGTGCGTGGGCCTGTCCCTGTTCTTCTCGGTGCCGGTCGGCCTCGCGGCGGCGATCTACCTCTCGGAGTTCAGCGGGGAGCGCACCAAGGAGGTCCTCAAGATCATCGTCGAGCTCCTCGCCGCCATCCCGAGCGTGGTGTGGGGCTTCATCGGCGTGATGATCCTCAACCCGCTCTTGCAGGCGGGTGGCGCGCAGGTCGGCCTCAACGGGGTCAACGGCGCCATCGTGCTCGCGCTGATGACGTTGCCGCTCCTGGTGTCGCTCGGCGAGGACGCGCTGCGCGCGGTCCCCGAGAGCTACCGGCAGGCCGCGATGGCGATGGGCGCGACGAAGTGGGAGATGGTGCGGCGGGTGCTCCTGCCCGCGGCGAGCCGCGGTTTGCTGGTGGCGGTCCTCCTGGGCATCGGCCGCTGCGTCGGCGAGACGATGGCGGTGCTCATGGTCACCGGCCACGCGGTCCGCATCCCCTCCACGTTGTTCGACCCGGTGCGCACGCTCACCGCCACCATCGCCGCCGAGCTCGGCGAGGCCGTCCGCGGCGGCGAGCACTACCAGGCGCTTTTTGCTCTCGGTGTGCTCCTCTTCGTCCTCACGTTCGTGGTCAACCTGATCGCCGATCGCGCCATCCGCGGGCGCGCGACGAGCTGAGCGGGGGCCGGGCACGACGCGGCGACCGCGGGGCGCGGGTCGGCTTCGGGCGGGGGGCAGACGCCTGAGGTTGGGCGGGGACGAGGTCACCCCCGGGTCCTGCCGGGCCGGGTGAAATTGGCGCTCGCTCCCCCGCCAGGTCGCCGCAAGCGGCGACCCGGCGCTCCGCTCGGCCAATTCCCCCCGACCCGTCACCCGCCGCGTCACCGAACCGGCCAACGGGCGGAGGCGTCTGGCACAACGGGGGGACGCCGAACCGCGAGGGTCTTGCTGCACCGGCCCCAGGTCGGTGAGCGTGGCGGCGTCGAACTTCGAGCAGTATTTTGGGCGAGCGTGGCGGCGGAGGCGCGACGGAGGGAGGCGAGGCGCGACGGCGGGGGGCCGCGCGACGGCGGCTACGGCGGGCGCGCGGTGGGCGTGGCAGCGCTGAAGCGCCGGGGGCCCCGGCCCCGGCGGGAGGCGAGGCGCGACGGAGGGAGGCGAGGCGCGACGGCGGGGGGCCGCGCGACGGCGGCTACGG
>SXOM01000437.1 GCA_005776735.1 Pseudomonadota bacterium | reverse complement strand
GGTGGTCGGATTGGGCGGGATGGTGCTCGCTTCGGGCTCCGACTGGGCCGGGTTCGCGTCCCCGTTCGCCCTGCTGAACTCGGTCGCCGCGCAGGTGGTCCGGGCGCTCACCCAGCCCACGCGGTTCCTGGTGCTCACCAGCGCCGCCCTGCCCATCGCCGCCGCCCACCTGGTCGACCACCTCGCCGCGCGCCCGCGCTGGGCCGCGGGGCTGGTCGGCGTGCTCTTCGTCGAGTCACTCGCGTTCGGCGGGCTGTCGCTGCGCATCCCGGTCACGTCGCTCCCCTCGGCCCCCTGCGTCGCCGCGTTGGCCGACCTGCCGCGCACCGCGGTGGTCACGCTCCCCTGGGATGGACTCAGCGACGGCGGCGCCTCGATCCACGCGCGCGAGTGGCAGATGTTGCACGGCCAGGCCGGGCCGGTCTTCGGGGTCGGCTCGTGGACGCTGGTCGACGATCGCATCGGTACCGCCGTGCTCGACGAGCTGCTGGTCGGGCCCGCGCTCGCGGGGAACGCCAAGCTCGAGGGGCCGCGCCTGCGGCTGCTCGGCTACACACACCTGGTGGTCGACATGTCGGTCGGCGGCTGGCTGCACGCGCTGGTGCTCCACGACCTCGGCCCCGCCACCACCGAGTGCGAAGGCGCCGCGGTGTGGGCGCTCGACAACGCGCCCGTCGCGATGGTGCCGGTGCCGTTGGCCAACATCCCGAGCGAGTGGCGCGAGCGGGCCTCGATCCGGGCCAACAGCCGCGTGGGTCGCGCCGGGGCGCCGATCCAGTGACCGGCCGCGCACGGGCGCATTACGCTCGCGTATGGGTCTGCTTCCGCTGGTGCTGCTCGGCTGCGTGAGCGAAGCGACCGACTCGTCGGACTCCGGCGAGGACGAGGCCCCCCGCGAGCCGGAGTGGGGGGTGGCCGAGGTCCAGGACTTCCTCGATCGTCGCCTGTCCGAGGCCCGCCCGGAGCCGGCGGTGATGGCCCCGCCCTACGTCGACCTCCTCAGCCACGCCGAGCACCCGTGCCCGTCGATGGCCGAACCGGGGAACCGCTGGGGGCCGTGGGCCACCGGCCCGACCGCCTGCACCACCAGCGCCGGGTGGCGCTTCTACGGGCAGGCGGTCATGGCGGCCGGCTGCGATACGACCGTCTTCGACGTGGGTGGCCTGGTTTCTTTCGAGGTCGCGGGACCGGCCGGCGAGGTCGCGCGCGCCGGCGGCACCTTCCAGATCGGCTGTTCACGGGTGGTCGACGAAGGGGAGTGCTTCGGCCAGCTCGCCGGGAGCTTCCAGTTCACCGCCGGCGGCCCCGTCTTGACCGAGGGCTACGTCGCGTCGATCTTCTACGAAGAGACCTGGGCCGGCGGCGAGACGGTCACCGTGCTCGACGGCGGCATCACCTGGCCCGACGGCACGATGGCCCTCCGGGAGCTCACGTTCTCGGGGGCGGGCGCCGCCGGTGCGCTGGCCGTGCGCGATCCTTCGGCCGTGTGGTTCTCACTCGCAGTGCCCGAAGCGGGCGAAGGCTGCGTCCCGCTCACCGTCGGCGACGCCGACGTGGGCGAGGTCTGCGTCGACCTCACCGGCTGGTCGGCCCCGCTGGAGCGCATCGATCCGGGGTGCGCCGACTGAATCGATCGGCCGCGCTGCGGCGCGTGACGATTCCGGCCGTCGGGCGCCGGCGACGTTACGCGGCCGTTTCCCCCCGGAGCCCCGGTGCTGTTCACGCTCTTCGGCCTGGCCATGGCCGCCGACCCGCCGCCCGACATCAAGTTCGAGAAGTACACCCTCGCCAACGGGCTCGAGGTGGTGCTCTCGCCCGACCACCGCTTGCCGCTGGTCGCGACCGACATCTGGTACCACGTGGGTGCCGGGTACGAGCTGCCGGGTCGCTCCGGCTTCGCGCACCTGTTCGAGCACATCATGTTCCAGGGCAGCAAGAACGTCCCGGAGGACCAGTTCTTCCCGATGCTCGAGGGCGCCGGCGCACCGTTCGTGAACGGCACCACCGACTTCGACCGCACCAACTACCTGGAGACGGTGCCCACCCACCAGCTCGAGCTCGCCTTGTGGCTCGAGAGCGACCGCATGGGCTGGTTGTTGGACACGCTCACCCAGGAGCGCCTGGACAACCAGAAGGCGGTCGTCCGCAAAGAGCGTCAGCAGAGCACCGAGAACGTGCCGTACGGCGTCGCCGAGGAACAGTTCTTCAAGCTGCTCTTCCCGGCCCCCCACCCCTACAACGGCGTGGTCATCGGCAGCCACGAAGACCTCGAGGCCGCCACGCTCGACGACGTCAAGGCGTTCTTCAAGACCTGGTACGTCCCCAACAACGCCACGCTGGTCATCGCGGGCGACTTCGACGAGGCCACCATCAAGGCCACCGTCGAGAAGTACTTCGGCAGCATCCCCGCCGGCGCCGAGCCGGTCGTCACCACCCAGATGGCCCCGCCCATTCCGGCAGAAAAGCGCGCGTCGTTCACCGACGACGTCGAGCTTCCCAAGCTGTACATGGGGTGGGTCTCGCCCAAGATCTTGTCCGAGGGCGACGCCGAGCTGCAACTGGCCGGCATGATCCTCGCCGACGGGAAGTCCAGCCGACTCTACCGCGAGCTCGTCGAGAAGAAGCAGATCGCGCAGTCGGTGAAGGCGTACCAGTACCCACTCACCTACGGGTCGGTCTTCGCGGTCGAGGTGATCGGCAAGCCCGGGCAGAGCCCCGCGCGCCTGGAGGCCGAAGCGTGGCAGGTCGTCGAGGGCCTGCGCGGCGCACCGCCGAGCCAGGACGAGCTCGACCGCGTGTGGCGCGGCACCAAGGCGCGCGTGCTCCGCGGGCTCGAGGAGCTCGGCGGGTTCAGCGGCCGGGCGGACACGTTGAGCTACTACAACCACCACACGGGCGACCCCGGCTACCTCGCCAAGGACTTCGCCCGCTACGAAGCCGCGACCCCGGCGAGCGTGCAGAAAGCGTTCGCCCTCCACGTCCGCAAGGACAACCGCGTGGTCGTGGACGTCACGCCCGCGCCCAAGCCCGCCACCGAAGGGGGTGCCCGATGAACCGTCTGGTCCTGTCCTCCGCCCTCTTCGGGGCCCTCGCGCTCGTCGCGTGCGCCCCCAAGGCGCCCGCGCCGGTCGAAGCACCGACGGCGTCCGTCCCCCCTCCCGACCCCGAAGCCTGGCGCGCCACGCGGCCGGCCCCCGGCGTCGAGCGCGCGTGGAAGGCCCCGGCGGCGACGCGGTTCACGCTCAGCAACGGCCTGCCGGTGTACCTGGTGCCGCAGGGCGACCTGCCCCTGGTCAGCGTGCGCTTGTGGCTCGGCCTCGGCCGCGAAGCCAACCCGGCCGGCAAGGCGGGCCTCGTGGCGCTCACCGCGACGATGCTCGACGAGGGCACCAAGACGCGCGACAGCGCCACGATCGCGGCCGACGCGGCCCGGCTCGGCGCCGAGCTGTACGTCAACGCCGGCGACGAGAGCACCGTCGTGGCGCTCGACGCGCTGACCGGCGACACCCTCGGGCCGAGCCTCGACCTGATGGCCGACGTGGTGCTGCGCCCGCGGTTCGACAAGAAGGACTTCGCGCGCGTCCAGGGCGACGTGGTGGCGGCCATCCAGGCCGCCGCCGCCGACCCCAACGACGTGGCGCGGCGGGTCTTCCTCGCCGAACTCTACGGCGCCGCCCACCCGTACGGCACCCCGGCGGCGGGCACGGTGGCCAGCGTCAAGGCGCTGAAGCTCGCCGACGTGACCAAGGCCTACGCCCAACACTTCCACGCCGGCAACGCCGCGTTGGTGGTGGTGGGCAAGCTCGACGAGGCCGCCGCGCGCGCGGCGCTCGAGCCGCGGTTCGGCGCGTGGAAGGCCCAGGCGCCGGCCCGCGCCCCCGTGGCC
>SXOM01000436.1 GCA_005776735.1 Pseudomonadota bacterium | reverse complement strand
CGACGAGCGCGAGGATCACGGGGTCTCCGCGGGGGTGACCCGATTGCCGGGCCACGAGAAGGCCAACCACCGCGCTGCGCTGTCGCGCAGGTCGTCGAGGAAGGCGTAGAGGAACGGGACGAAGAACAGGGTCAGGACCGTGGCGGCGGCCATCCCGAACGCGACCACGCGACCGAGCGGTGCGTAGGGGATGCCCACGAAGGTGTCGTTGCCGATGGCCATGGGGAGGATGCCGACGATGGCGCTGAGCGCGGTCATGAGGATGGGCCGCAGGCGCTGGTGCACGGCCTCGACGAGCGCCTCTTCGCGCGGCATCGTGTGTCGCAATTCGGTGACCCGGTCGATGAGGACGATCCCGTTGTTCACCACGATGCCGATGAGGATGATCATGCCGATGCCGCCCATGATGTCGAACGGGGTGTCGCTGAGGTACAAGCCCCAGTACACGCCGAAGCTCGCCATGGGGATGGTCATGATCACCGTCATCGGGAGCAGGAAGCTCTCGAAGAGCACGCCCATGATGAGGAACACGAACACCACCGAGAGCAGGAGCGCGCCGTTGCGGGCGCGGTCGCTCTCCATCTGTTCCTGCCACTGGTCGCCGCGCTCGGGGCCGTAGCCGGTGGGCCACTCCATCGCGCCGAGCTCGGCCATCGCCTGGGCGTAGACGACCTCCTTGCTGGCGCCCTCGTCGAGCTCCAAAGTGATTCCGAGCTGGGTCTTGCGGTTGTGGCGGCTCACCTGGCCCCACGCGGCGCCGGGCTCGGGGTCGACCAGGGCGCGCAGGGCCACGCTCCCCTGGGTGGTCCCGATCGGGAAGTCGAGGAGCTGGTCGACGCTCTCGCGGTCGTCCTGGCCGAAGCGCGTGAACATGCGCACCTCACGCTCGCCGGTGACCCACGGCGACAGCGGCGAGCCGCGCATCGCGAAGCTGACCACCCGGCCGATGGTGCCGGCGCTCACTCCGTAGCGGGCCGCGGCGGTGCGATCGACGCGGAGGCGGATCTCCTCGTCGCCGCTCTCTTCCACGTCGTCCTCCACCGACAACACCCCGGGGATGGCCGCGAGGCGCCGGCTCGCTTCTTCGCTGATGGCCGCGAGCGTCTCGCTGTCCTCGCCCACCAACGCCACGCCGATGCGGCGCTGTTCGCCGCCGTCCTGGCCACCCCAGCCGATCTGCGCGGTCACGCCGGGCAGATCGGGCAGCTTTGCCTTCACGTCGTCGAGGACCGCCTCGCGCGGCATCGGCGCGAGATCGCCTTCTTCCAGGTACACCCACATGCGACCCGACGTGCTGTCGCTGCTGAGGCGGGTCCGATACGTGCGCACCCCCCACGCGGCGGCGTTGTCCGCAGCGAGCTTTTCGAACACCTCCACCACCTCGAGGCGCTCGTAGTAGGTGTACGCCCGCGGCAGCTCGAACCGGACCACGAAGTCGTCGATGTTGCCCTCGCCGCCCTCGTCACACCCCACCGCCTGCACCGGCACGACCAGCGTGAGGATCACCATCGCCACGATGGCCACGAAGCTGTCCATCGGGTTCTGGAGCACCCGGCGCAGGAGCGCGGTGACGCCGGCGGTGAGCCGCACCATCCACCGCGGGTCGGCGACGATCTGGCCCGTGCTCAGCCACACCGTGCTCAGCGGGGTGAAGACCAGCGTGATGAGCAGGCTCGCGACGTGCACCCACACCACCGGCATGCCGAGCGCGCCGAGGAAGAAGCTGAAGTCGGCGTCCCCGCTCATCAGGATCACCGGCAAGAACACGATCGAGCTGGTGAGCGTGCACAGCACCACCGGCAGCAGCACCTCGGCGGTGCCGTCGATGGCCGCGGGTACTGCGGCCTGCCCGAGCTGCCGACGCCTGAAGATGGCCTCGACCACCACCACCGCGTTGTCGATCGCGATGCCCACCGCGATCATCAGGCCGAGCATCGAGAGCAGGTTGAGCGAGTCGCCCGAGAAGTACATCACGATGACGGTGAGCAACAGCGACGACGGGATGGTGCTCGCGATCAGCGAGGTGATGCGCCACTCGCGGAGGAACAGGCCGAGCACGATGACCGCCAACACTCCGCCCTCGATGGCCGCGCGGTACAGCGCGTCGAGGCTGCGCTGGATGAGCTGGCCCTGGTCGAAGAACGAGTGGAACTCGTACCCCGCGAGCCGCGGGTCGGCGGAGAGCTCGGCGAACGCTTCGCGCGTGGCCTCGCACACCTCGACGGTGTTGGCGCTGGACTCCTTGTTGATGGCCAACGCCGCGGCCTCCCGCCCCTCGATGCGGTTGATGTCGGTGGTGGCCGCCGGCGCGTAGCGGATTTCGGCGATGTCCTCGAGCACGAGGCCGCCGCCGATGGGCCAGCGCCGCAGCTCGTCGAGCTCCTGGTAGCGCGACAACGAGCGCACGTAGCGCACCTGCCCGCGGTCCTCGACGCGGCCCCCCGCCATCTGCAGGTTGTCGCCGCCGAGGCCGCCGAGCACGGCGCTGATGTCGACGCCGTGGGCGATCAGCCGCTCCCGGTCGAAGTCGATCCACACCACCGGCTCGTCCACGCCCCAGATGTCGACGCGCCCGACGCCGGGGATGCGCTCCAGGCGCTTCTGGATGATGCGCGTGGTGTCGAAGTGGAGCTGCTCCAGGCTGATGCCCTCGGGCGCGGAGATGCCGGCCCACACCACCGGCTCGTCGCTCGGGTCGAAGCGCCAGATCCACACCTTCTCCACGTCGCTGGGCAGGTCGCCCATCGTACGCTCGACACGGTCGCTCACCGCGTTGTAGGCCTCGTCCATGTCGACGTCGCCGTGGAACTCCAGCGACAGGTTGGCCCCGTCGGAGCGGGCGCGGGCGTCGAGCGTCTCCAGGCCCGCGACCGTGGAGATCTGCTCCTCCAGCGGGCGCACGATGCGCGCTTCGGTCTCGAGCGGCGTGGAGTCGTCGTAGTTGACCCACAACCACAACTGCGGGGAGATCCACCCCGACGGCATCATCTGCACCGGGATCCGCGCCCACGCGAGCAGGCCGATCACCATCACCACGCAGAAGAGCGTGACGACCGTGACCGGCCGCCCCACCGAGAAGCGTGGGATGAGCTCCTTCACGGGGCCGGCTCGGCAGGCGCCGCCGCCTCGATCGCTTCGGGCCCCTCCGTGAGCCGGACCGCGAGCCGGTAGATCACCGGCACCACCACGAGCGTCAGGAACGTGGAGCTCGCGAGCCCGAAGATGATGGTGACCGCCATCGGGCGCTGCATCTCCTGGCCCTCGCCGAAGCCGAGCGCCAGGGGCACCAGGCCCAGGACGGAGTTGAGCGCGGTGATGAGGATGGGGCGCAGGCGCAACGCCGCCGCCTCCTGGATCGCGGCGTCGAGCGGCCGACCCTCCTGCCGCAAGCGGGCGATGGCGTCGACCAGAACGATCGCGTTGGCCACGACCACGCCGGCGAGGACGATGAGGCCGATGAAGACCACCACGCTCACCGGGCTTCCGGTGAGCCACAACCCTGCCGACACACCGACCAGCGCCAGCGGCACCGAGAACAGGATGACCAGCGGGTCGCGGAGCGACTCGAAGGTGCTCGCCATGATGACGTACACCAGGAACACCGCCAGGACCAGCGCGAGCGCCAACGAACGCAGCGACGTTTCGAGCTCCTGCTGCTGGCCCGCGACCTCGAGCTCGACCCCCTTGGGGAGGCCGGCGCTGCGCAGGGCGGCCGCGGCCTCGGCGGCCGCACCGCTCAGGTCGAACCCCGCCACGTC
The DNA here is from genome assembly GCA_005776735.1 of Pseudomonadota bacterium. Taxonomy (GTDB): domain Bacteria; phylum Myxococcota_A; class UBA796; order UBA796; family SXON01; genus SXON01. The sequence goes on along the minus strand of SXOM01000436.1, from coordinate 4,645 downwards.
GGCGGACAACACCACCGCGCGCCGCTGGTCGATGCGCCGCACTTCGCTTGGGCCTTCGCCCTCTTCGACCAGGGCCACGGTATCGAGGCGGACCTCGGGCCGGAGCGCGGGGTTGACGTTGATCGCGCCCAGCGCTTCGACGCTGTTGCGATCGGCCTCCTGGAGGCGCACGAGCAGGTCGACCCGACGTTCGCCCTCGGCGATGCGCGTGGGGCGCTCGCCCTGCACCTTCGCGCGCACCGCCCGGGCGACGTCCCCCACGCCGATGCCGAGGCCCGCGAGCCGCTGCCGGTCGTAGTGCACCCGCACCTCGGGGTAGCCGGCGCTCATCGACGAGTGCACCTCGGTGAGCCCCGGCACCCCCTGGAGCGCGGCCACCCCCTGCGCGGACGCCGCCCGCAGCGTGCCGAGGTCCTGCGCGTACAGCACGATCTCGACTGGGGTGCGGAACGAGAACAGCGCGGGCCGCGCGAAGCGCGACTCCATCATCGGGAACCCGCCGAGGAGCGCCCGGATGCGGGCCATCGCCGCGGCCTCGCGGGCTTCGAGGTCGCCCCCGGGCGTGAGCTCGACCAGCAGCCGCGCGGTGTTCTCGCCCTCGTCGGCCTTGGCGTCGGCGCGGCGCTCGGTGCCAACCACGGCGTAGACCGCGTCCACGTCGTCCAGGCGGCGCACCTCGGCCTCGAGCTGCTGCACGAGCGCGTCGGTCTTCGACAGCGGCGTCCCCACCGGGAGCGCCACCTCCACGGTGAACCGCCCCTGGTGCACGTCGGGGATGAGCTGCGCGCCGACGTCCGCGAACGCGACCGCCGCGAGCGCCACGGCACCACCGGCGTACACCAGGACCGCGAACGGGCGCGACAACCACCGCCCCAACAGTCGCGCAAACGACGCTTCGGCCACCGCGTACCCCGCGAGGAAGCGGTCCGCGAGCCACACGGTGACCCGATTGAGGAGCCCAAAGGTGAAGAACAGCGCCCTCAGCCCGAGCCGGGCGCTCCAGCCCGCGCCCCAGGCGAAGGCCACCGCCGCGGCCGACATCGACCCGTGAAGCGCGAAGCGGACGACCGCCCAGGGCCAGCGCCACCACGCGCGACGCGACGCGAACACCCGCCACGCGTCGCGCGGGCTGGATGCGGCGATGTCCAGCCCGCGGCGCGGCGCGGGCTCGAGGCGCAGCTCCCGCGCCGCGAGCATCGGGATGAACAACAACGCCACCCCGAGCGACGCCAGGAGCGAAAACACCACGGTGAGCGCGAGGTCGCCGAAGATCTGGCCCGCCACCCCCTCGACGAAGACGATCGGGAAGAACACCGCGATCGCGGTGAGGACCGAGGCGAACACGGCCGTGGCCACCTCGGCGGTTCCCGCGATCGCGGCTTCCTTTCTAGACTTTCCGCCGTCGATGTGGTTCTGGATCGACTCCAGCACCACCGTGCCGGAGTCGATGACCATGCTCACGCCGAGCGCGAGACCGCCGAGCGACATGAGGTTGAGGCTCAGGTCGCCGACGTACATCACGCCGAAGGTGGCGAACAAGCAGATCGGGATGGCAGTGGAGATGATGAACGTGGTCAGCCAGTCGCGCAGGAAGACGAAGGTGACGAGGATGGCCAGGAGACCGCCGAGCCACGCGTCGCCGGTGAGGTTGTCGAGCGCACCCTCCACGAACCGGGCCTGGTCGTCGAGCACGCGCGAGGTCATGCCCTCGGGGAGCAGGGCGCCGTCGCCTTCGGTGGTGAGCGCGGCCTTCACGCCGCGGGACACCTGGACGAGGTTGGCGTCGGCCTCCTTGTAGACCTCGAGCTCCACCGCCTCGGCGCCGTCGAGCCGCGCGACCACCTCGCGGTCGGCGCTGCCCTCGCGCACGTCCGCGATGTCGCCGACCCGCACGCGCACGCCGTCGGGGCGCACGACCTGGAGCTCCCGCACGTCGTCGATCGAGCGGAACTCGTTGAGCGTGCGGATCAGGTACTCGTTCTCGCCCTCGCGCACGAGGCCGCCCGCCACGTTCACGTTCTCGGAGGCGAGCGTCGCGCGGAGCTGGTCGAGCGTGACCCCGCGGGCGACCAGCCAGTCTTCGCGCGCTTCGACGAGCACCAGGCGCTCCAACCCCCCGCGCACGACCACCGCCGCCACGCCGTCGAGCGCCTCGAGCTTCCGCTTGACCTGCTTCTCGGCGATCTCGCGCTGCTCGAGCTGCGTGCCGCCGCCGGTGAGCGCGATGCGCAGGATCGGCTCCAGGCTCGGGTCGTAGCGGAGGATGAGCGGCCGGTCGATGCCGTCGGGCAACCACGTGGTCTGCAGGCGCTCGCGTACGTCCTGCATCGCGGGGCCCATGTCGGTGTCCCAGTCGAACTCCAAGACCACGTCGGAGATGCCGGCGCGGCTCCGCGACTCGATGGCCACCACCCCCTCGACGGTGGAGAGCGCCTCCTCGATGGGGCGGCTCACCTGGGACTCCACCTCCTCCGGCGCGGCCCCCTCGACCGCGGTGCGCACGGTGAGCGTCGGGTACGAGATGTCCGGCATGAGGTCGAGCGGCAACTGGCCGAGCGACACCCACCCGAAGACGAAGACCGCCACGGTGACCATGAGCACGGTCACCGGGTGTTCGACCACCCACCGGTAGAAGCCCACGGCTATCCCTCCGCGGCCGGCGGGGCGTCTTCCTTGGCTTCTTCGTCCTTCTTCGGCTGTTCGAGCTTGGGATCTTCGGGCAGGCGCACGCGGGCGTCGTCGCGGAGGGCCTGGTTGCCGACGGTGATCACCACCTCGCCGGCGGCGAGCCCCTCGGTGATCTCCGCCAGGGTGCCGTCCTCGAAGCCGAGCTTCACCGCCACCTTGCTCGCGCGGCGCCACGGGCCCGGGATCTCCGGCTCCTTCTCTTCTTCTTCGGCGCCGCCGAGGAACGCCTCCCACCAGGCCGGCTCGCCGCCCTCGTCCTCGCCGTCCTTGCCTTCGCCCGGCTTCTCGTCCTCGCCGTCCTTCTCGGGCGGCGGGCCCTCCAAGAGGCGCCACGCGTAGCTACGGCCCTCCTCCCAGACGACGGCGCGACGCGGGACCGTGACCACACCCTCGTGCCGCGCGACCTCGATCTGCACGCTCACGAACTGGCCGGGCCGGAGCACCCGCTGCCCCGGGTCCAGGGCCACGGTGACGCGCACCGTACCGGTCGCGGTGTCGACGATCGGCGCGACGCGGACGACCTTCCCGGTGCCGGCCACCGCGTCGTCGTACGCGCTGACGATGCGCGCGGGCTGGCCCACGGCGACCCGCGCCAGGTCGCGCTCGGGGAGCGCCACCACGACCCGGAGCCGGTCGGGGTCGACGATGGTGAACGCCGCCGCCGCGCCGGCGGTCTCGCCGAAGCGGACGTTGCGCTGGGCCACCACGCCGGCGATCGGGCTCTCCAGCCGGGTGAACCCGCGCGTCTGGCTGGCCTCCTGGTGGGCGGTGCGCGCGGCGGTGAGCGCACGGGCGGCGGTGTCGAGCTCGGCGCGGCTCAGGGCGCCCTGATCGAACAGCCGCTCCGCCGCGGCCGCGTCGGCCTCGGCGCGCTCGAGCTCGCTGCTGGCGCGCTGGTAGGCGGCGTCGAGCGAAGGCGAGGCGATGACCGCGAGGAGCTGCCCCTGGCTGACGCTGTCGCCCTCCTCCACGTAGATGCCCGTGACCAGGCCGACGGTCTCGGGCACCAGCATCGCCTGCGCTTCGCTCTCGACTGCAGCGCTGGCGACGACGTGGTCGCCGACCGAGCCCGCCGCGGCCGGCTCGGCCTCGACGAGGATGCGCGGGTCGACCACCGGCTCCCCCTCTTCGCCCTCGGGCCCGCCCTGCCCAGCGCCACCGCCCCCTTCACCACCGCCCATGCTGCACCCGAGGATGGCCACGAAAAGGAAGAACGAGACGAGGCGCATGGGGGGCTTCCGGCCGCCAAGGGTAATCGCGACCCGGCCCGACCGCGCAAAAAGGGTGTGGTGCCGGGGCACCCGCTGACGATCCCTTACAACTCGGCTCCGCGACCCTACGCTATGGATCGGAACGATGCGGTCCGCAACGGCATGTCGGCTTCCGTCACTGCGAGGATGGGCACCGGCCCGCCGCGGTTCGATCGCGCCGACCGGAACCGCCTGATGTTCACCAGCCTGCTCGCTTCGCTCCCGTTGGCCCTGGCCGCACCCGCCGCCGAGTGGGTGTCCCGGCGTGACGCGCTGGTGCTCGATGCCAGCCCTTCTCAGCTCCGCGAGTGGATCGCGGGCGACGAATGGGAGGCGCGCTTGTTGGCGATGGACGTCGCGGCGTGGCAGGGCGACCGGGGCGTGGCGCAGCTCGCGTGGACGGCGGAGCCCACCCCCTACCGCGGCTCGCTGCTGCGCTTCGGCGACAGCCGCCTCCAGGTGCCCGCCGCGGCCGGGCCGCTGCTCGCGCGGATGGTGTGGGGCCAGGAGCCGGCGCCGGTGCGCCTCGCACTCGCCGAAGCGCTGGCCCACACCGGCTCGGGCTGGGCGAGCGCGGTGGCGGCGCTCCTCCCGCACGAGCCCGACCCCGCGGTGCGCAAGGTGCTGGTCGAGGACGCCCGGGCCGCCACCCCAACCGAGGCCGCCGAGCTCGTCCGCGTCGGCTTCGCCGACAAGGTGCCCACCGT
>SXOM01000435.1 GCA_005776735.1 Pseudomonadota bacterium | reverse complement strand
GACTCGGCCGCATCGGCGTCCCACCTCACGACGCCGTCCCCGTCGATGACGCCCATCGCGAACGCGACCCGATCGCGCCCCCCCTCGGCACCGGGCAGGACGCAGCCCAGGTTGTACCAGGCGGCGTCCGCCGTGAAGGGCACTTCGCCGTCGGCTTCGACCCAACCCATCCGCGCGTAGTCTCGCCACCAGAAGGCCTCGGCGTCGTCGTCCGCATCGCGCTGCGCGGGCATCGCCCACGAGAGCTCCGAAGGGTCGTCGAAGTCGGCGACGAGGTGCCCCGCCCGGAAGATGGCGCCGCGGAACAACACCTCGGCGTCCCCGTCCCCGTCGAGGTCTACGATCGCGCCGGGGGCGAGCTCATCGGCGTGCCCCCGGTTCACGCCTGCGACCGAGAACAGCAGCGAGCCGGTAGCGCCGTCCAGCACGTACTCGCCTGCCAACACCTCGGCGTACCCGTCGCCTTCGAGGTCGCCCACCGCCATGCCAGCGATGGTCGGCTTCTCCACCGACGTCCACTCCACGTTGCCGTCCCCGTCGAGCGCGACGACGTGCCCCTCTGCGTCGAGCGTCAAGATCTCCGGCCAACCGTCGCGGTCCACGTCGGCGGCCGCCAGCAACGGGAACAGCCGGATTTCCCTCCGCCACAACTCGACGCCCGTGGCCCCGTCGAGCGCGACGGCGATGGGTTGCCCCAAGGTCGTGCCGCCTGCCACGACCATCACGGCGTCCGCCTCGGTCTGCACACCGTCTCCGTCGGTGTCGCGCGCCCGCACGGCCACGGCCGCGCCCTGGAATCCCCAATCGATGAGGTCCACCCGCCAGAGCTCGCGCACGCGCCAGGGGTCTGGCACCGGCCCCTCGACGCACTGGTAGTCCGCCTCGACGGGGTTGGGCTCGCGCGCCGGGGCACACTCGCCCTCGAGGCAGTCGAGGACCGCGTCGAGGTCCTCGTCTACGAAGTCTTCGTCGACCTGGCCGTCGCCGTCGTCGTCCTCCCCGTTGCAGGCCTCCACCGGCGGCGGGACGGGCTCCTCGGCCTCCGCGCCGGAGGGGCCTGCCTCACCCACGAGGCCCTGGTCGATGCACCCGACCAGGGCGAGGAGCGCGAGGGGCGGGGCGCTCGAGCGCCGGCCCCCGAATCGTACAGCGCGGCGGCGGGACGTTTGCGCGGTCGGACCGGGTGGAGGTGTTGCCACAGTACATCCCGACGTCGGAGAGCTGGGGGGTGCCACCATCCATGTACTACGCTGCCAGCATCGGCGAGAGGCCGACGAGCGCCCGGACCGCGCGCCGGCCTCGGCCGCTCCCAGCGGCCGGTCGCGGCGCGGGCCCCCATTCCTCGTTACTCGGCCGGGGACTGGAGCGCCCATGAACTCGCGTCGACACTTCCTGCAGGGTTCGGCCGGTGGCCTCGCCCTCCTCACCGTGCCGGGGTGGATGGCGGGGTGCGCCAAGCCGGTCGCCGCGGTGGCCCCCGTGGTCGCGCCGCCGCCGGTCGTGCCGCCGCCGCCGCACCCGTTCTTCGCGTGGTTCGGCGTGGACGAGGCCATGCTGGCCTCGCTGGTCGGCGAGCTGGGCAAGAACGGCGCCACCTTCGCCGACGTGTACCTGCAGCACACGCGCACCGTCAGCATCGGCCTGGAAGACGGGATCGTCAGCTCGGCGAGCGCCAGCATCGACCAGGGCGCGGGCCTGCGCACGGTCATCGGCGACCAGCAGGGGTACGCGTTCACCGAGGAGCTCACGCCCGAAGCGATGCGCGGGGCGGCGGCCACGGCGGCCAGCATCGCCAAGGCGACGGCCGTGGTGGGCCCGCAGGCGTTCACGCTCCACACGCCGGGCCAGGCGCTCTACCAGGTCGCGGTCCCGTGGTCCGAGGTCGGCATCGACCAGCGCCTCCCGATCCTCAGGGCGGTCGAAGCCTACGCACGGGCGGCCGACCCGTCGGTCACCAAGGTGTCGGTCAACTGGAGCGACAGCGAAGAGCGCGTGCTGGTCGCCACGCTCGACGGGCGCATCCACGTCGACACGCGGCCGATGACGCGGCTGTGGTGCATCGTCACCGCCACGCGAAACGGCCAGTCGGTGTCCAACAGCGCCAACCTCGCGGGGCGCCGTGGTCTGGAGTGGTACGACGACGCCAACCTGCGCATGCTCGCGAAGGACGCGGTCGACCGTACGCTGGTGCTGTTCGACGCCAAGCGGCCGCCGGCGGGAGAGATGCCGGTCATCCTGGCGGCGGGGGCCAGCGGCATCCTCTTGCACGAGGCGATCGGGCACGGCCTGGAGGCGGACTTCAACCGCACCGGCACGAGCATCTACAGCGACATGATCGGCAAGCCCATCGCGTCGGAGTTCGTCACCATCGTCGACAGCGGCGTCGAAGCGCACACCCGCGGCGCCATCGCCTTCGACGACGAGGGCAACCCCACCGAGTACACGCGCCTGGTCGAGAAGGGCATCCTCCGGAGCTACCTGCACGACCAGATCAGCGCCCGGCACTACGGCGTCAAGCCGACCGGCAGCGGAAGGCGACAGTCGTTCCGCTTCCAACCGATCCCGCGCATGCGGGCGACGTTCATGGAGAACGGGCCGCACACCCGCGAGGAGATCGTCGCCAGCGTGAAGAATGGCATCATCGCCGAGACGTTCACCAACGGCGTCGTGCAGATCGGCGCCGGCGACTACACCTTCTACATCAAGAACGGGTGGCTGGTCGAGAACGGGAAGGTCACCGCCCCCATCAAGGACGTGAACATCATCGGCAACGGCCCGGACTCGCTGCGGAAGGTCACCATGGCCGCCAACGACAGCAAGCTCGACGTCGGCGGGTGGACGTGCGGCAAGGACGGTCAGGGCGTCCCGGTGAGCCAGGGGCTGCCCACGGTGCTGGTGTCCTCGATGACCGTCGGAGGCGTCAATGGCTGAGCGCACCTTGGTCGAAGGGGTCCAGGACGTCGTCGAACGCTGCAAGAAGGCGGGCGCGCAGGAGGCGTTCGTCGCCACCTCGCGCCGCCGGAACGTCGAGCTCCAGCGTCGCGACGGGGCGACCGATCGCCTGGTGGAGTCCACTTCGCGGTCGGTGAGCGTGCAGCTCTGGGTCGACGGCCGGTACTCGAGCCAGAGCACGACCGACCTGCGGCCCGAAGCGCTCGACCGCTTCCTGGCCGACGCGGTCGCCCTGACCCGCGCGCTGCAGCCCGACCCCGCGCGCCAGATGACCGACCCCGCGCTGTACCCGAAGGAGCTCGCCGCGATCGAGCTGGTCGACCCGGCCCTGGTCGCGGGCCTGGACGCCGCGGCGCGCGAAGCCTGGGTCGTCGAGATGGAGACGGCGGCCAAGGCCCACGACCGGGTGATCTCCGTCACCAGCAACGTGAGCTTCGACGCCTCGGAGTCGGCGTGCGCCACCAGCAACGGGTTCGTCGGGCGCGCGGCGTCCACGAGCATCTGGCCGAGCGTCGAGGTCACGCTGCGCGACGAAGGCGACAAGCGTGCGGCCGACGGCGACTACTTCGGGGCCCGGTTCGTGGGCGACCTCCCCGACGCCACGCACATCGGCCAGCGGGCGCTCGCGATGACCGTCGCGCGGCTGGGCGCGAAGAAGGTGAAGTCCGAGAAGACCCTGCTCATCGTCGACCCCCAGGCCTCGGGCCACCTGATCTCGCGGCTCCTCGGCACCGCCAATGCGGCGTCGATCCAGCAGGGGCGCAGCTTTGTCGCGGACAAGATCGGCAAGTCCGTCGCGTCGAAGAAGCTGAGCGTGCTCGACGATCCGCTCCTGCCCCGCGGGCTCGGGAGCCGGCCGTTCGATGGCGAGGGCATCGCCTCCCGGGCGTTGCCCATCCTCGAGAACGGCGTGCTCAAGAACGTCTACGTCGACACCTACTACGGCCGGAAGGCGGGCATGGCGGTCACCACCGGGGGCCCGTCCAACCGGGTGGTGGCGCTGGGCACCAAGGATCGCGCGGGCTTCTTGCGCGACGTGGGCGAGGGCATCCTGGTCACGTCGTGGATGGGCGGGAACAGCGACGCCAACACCGGCGACTTCTCGTTCGGCATCCGCGGGCACCAGGTCCACAAGGGCCAGGTGGGCGCGCCGATCGGCGAGATGAACGTGACCGGCAACCTCCTCGACCTGTTCGCGCACCTCGTGGGGGTCGGCAACGATCCGTGGCGCGCAAGCTCCATCCTGGCGCCCACGCTGGTGTTCGAGGGCGTGCAGTTCGCGGGCGCGTGAGCGCCGTCGCGGGCGAGGAGGCGGCCCCGCCGCCGTCCCGCACCCTCTACGAACGGTGGCCGTACCCGGACATCCCGCTGATGGCGTCGGTGCCTCGGCCGCAGGTGTGGCAGCTTCACCTGGACTGGCTGCGCTCCGAAGCGGGCGTGGGGCCCGGACCCGACCGCCCGCGCATCTGGGTGGCGGGGTGCGGCGCCTGGCAGGCGTACCCGGTCGCGCACGCCAACCCCCACGCCGAGGTGCTCGCCACCGACGTCTCGGAGGCGAGCCTGCGCCTGACGCGGCGCCGCCTGGCGCTGCACCGCGTCGAGGCGACGGTCGCCCACGGCGACCTGGACGACCTCGATGGCCTGCCCGAAGGCGGCTTCGATTGGATCGAGTGTTTCGGCGTCCTGATGAACCTGCGCGACCCGGGGGCGACCCTCCGGGCGATGGCCGCACGGCTGAATCCGGGGGGCATCGTCCGCCTGATGGTGTACCCGTGGTTCGGGCGCCGCCGGGTGTTCCAGGTGGCCCGCGTCGCGGCGCTCTTGGGGCTCGGGTACACCGACGAGCGGCATCCGGCGTGGCTCTCCGCGCTCATGAAGCGGCTGCCCCCGCACCACCCGCTCCGGTTCACCTTCGAAGACTACACCGACGCGCAGACCCCGGCGGGCGTGGTCGACGGGTTCCTGCACGTGTCGGGCGTCGCGTTCTCCGCGCACGAGCTCTACACGATGGTCGAGGCGGCCGGCCTGGAGCTGGCCCTGGTGGTGCACCGCCCCTGGGGCGACCCCTGGGCGATGGGCTCCAAGCTCGGCCTGGGGTGGGATCCGTGGGCGGTGTTGTATTGGCTGGATTTGTGGCAAGAACTGAAGTCCAACTTCGTCGTGGTGTTGCGCCGCAAGGGCGACGCCGCGGCACCGGCGTCGGCGCGCCTGCACCCGCTGGTCGACCCCGACGCGCCGATGAACTGGGCCGACTCGCTGCGGCTCCTGGGCGGCCGCGCCGTCGGGTTGTCGCTGCAGGATCGGCGCGCGGCGTCGGGGCGGCTGCGCCTGTCCCGCACCGAGTACGCGGCGCTCGTCGAGCGCCATCGCGAGGGGCGGCTGGAGGCCGGGGATCCGCTGTCGCTTTTCGGGGACCGTCCCGCGACCGCACCGGCGCGGGGGTTCGCCCTGCCGGGAGAGGTCGAGTGGCGGCGGCCGCGCCTCTATCGTGGCGCGGCGGTGCCTCACCCGGCGTGGGACCATCAGCTCCGTGCGTTCACGTTCACCCAGCGGGCCGGGCTGCCGGCGCCCGACGCGCTGGGCGCCTGGGAGGCGCACGGGAACCCGCTGGAGGACGAGGTCACGCCCTACGGGTTCTCGCCGCTGGCGACGGCGCGGGCGCACGGGGAGCGGATCACGCGCTGGCTCGGGTCTGCGCACGAAGAGACCACCTGGGCGGCCGCGCGCCTGCCCGACGAGGCGGCGGCGTTCCGCGCGGTCCGGGACTGGGCGGGCGCGGTCGCGCCGGAGCTCGGCGGGGTCCGGCCCGACGCCGACCTGCGCGAGCTGTGGGCGCTCACCTTCGGCTATTCGGAGTTCCTGCTCGACACGGCGGGGTGAGGGGGGCGGCACGCCCGCCGCCCTGCCCGCTTCGCCCCCGCGGCCGCGACGCCGTCCCGCCTCGGCCGAGCTCGGGACGGGCCTACGGCGTCGCCCGTGATAGCCCCGGGCTCGACGCGCCGCCCACGGCTCACCGCGGCGCGACCGGCCTGACCCCTGGACCCCTGGACCCTGCTGGACACCGCCTGGACCCCCCAGGACACCGAGCTCTCGTTGTGGGTGCGCGAGGACGAGCTCGTGATCCGGGCGGACGGGTTCGACCTGATGTCCAACCGTGCGCACGGCTCGGAGGAGGAGATGGCGAGCCTCGCCCGCCTCGTCCGGCCCGATGCGCGCGTGCTGATCGGCGGCCTCGGGATGGGCTACACGCTGCGCGCGGTGCTCGACATCCTGCCGCCGGGCGGGAAGGTCACCGTGGCCGAGCTCTCCGAGGCGGTCCTGCGGTGGAACCGGGAGATCCTCGGCCCGCTCGCCGACCGCCCCCTGGAAGACCCTCGGGCCGAGGTGGTGATCGGCGACATCGGCGACGTGATGCAGAACAGCCCCGGCGAGTGGGACGCCATCCTGCTCGACGTCGACAATGGGCCGCGCGCGTTCACGATGCCCGCCAACGAGCGCCTCTACGGATTGCAGGGCCTCAACATCGCGCGGATGGCGCTGCGCCAGCCGGGCACGCTGGTGGTGTGGAGCGCGTTCGAAGACGCGGAGTTCCTGCGCCGCATCGGCCGCGCCGGCATGATGGCGCGCGTCGCGAGGGTGCCGGCCCACAAGGACCACGGGGTCGACCACGTGATCTTCCTCGGGTACTGGGGTTAGCCGACCGGAGCCGCAGCATGCCCACCGCCGACTCGTTCGCCGCTGCCTGGGCGCTGGTCGCGAGCGCGCTGGGCGAACACGCCGTGAACCCGCCGCCGCCGCCCACCCCGGCGTTGTGGCGCGAGGTGGCCGCAGGCCGCGTCGGGCGGGTGACGTCGGGCACGCGGGGCGTGACCGGGTTCGGGTACCTCGCCGAGCCCCGCGAGCGGGTGTGGTTGTCGCTCACCGACGATCACCTCGACGACGACGTCCAGGGCCTCGACGACGTGATCCTCGACGGCGGGTGGGCCTCGCCGAAGTTGTTGTACCAACGCCTGGACCTGCCGTGGCCGGTCACCGACCGCCACTGGGTGCTCCGCACCGCCAACAACGCGGCGCTGGCGCGCGCGGCCGGGGTGTGGGAACGGAGCTGGGCGCTCGACGACACCCGCCTCGGCGAGGCCCGCGCCCGCACCGACGCCGCCGCGTTCGACGCCGCGATCACGATGCGAACCAACCATGGATCGTGGATCTTGCTGGCGCACGAGGGCGGCACGCTCGCGGTGTACGAAGCGTGGGCCGACCTTGGGGGCAACGTCCCCGCCGAGGCCGCCGACGCCTACTCCCGCAGCTCGCTCGACGGGGTGTTCCGCGGCGTCGCCGCGCACGTGGCCGACGTGGTGGCGCGGTACGGGCCGGGGTGCAACCCGCAGCCGGGCGCGGACGGCGCCCCGATCGCCTGCTTCGGCGGATAGGTCCCGCGCGACGGAATAGCGGGGAACGCATGGCCCTCCCGCTCTACGGCAGCCGCCCCGCGTGGGGCGCCCCCGACTTCTCGCCCTTCGTCATCAAGCTCGAAACCTGGCTGCGCATGGCGGGCATCCCCTACGAACGCCGCGATGGTGGCAACCCGATGAAGGCGCCGAAGGGCAAGCTCCCCTACGTCGAGCTCGACGGGAAGCACGTCGGCGACAGCCAGCTCGTGCTCGAGGAGCTCACGCGGCGTCACGGGGTCACGCTCGACGCGGGGATGTCGCCCGCCGAGGCCGCCACCGCCCGCGCGGTGCGGCGGATGCTCGAGGAGGGCACTTACTTCTGCACCCTGCGGCTGCGCTGGCTGGAAGAGGACGGGTGGGCGGAGCAGTACCCCGCCTTCGCCAAGATGTTCCCCGCGTTCGTCGCGCCGATCGTCGTGCCGCTCATCCGGAACAAGGTCCGCAGCGCCGCGCAGGCCCAGGGGGTCGGGCGCCACACGCGCGAGGAGGTCATCGCGATCGCGGCCGCCGACCTCGCCGCGGTCCAGGCGCTCCTGGGCGAGCAGGCCTACCTGTTCGGCGACGCCCCGCGCAGCGTCGACGCCACCCTGTACGCGTTCCTGACCGCGATCCAGACCCACCCCGGCACCACCGCCGTACACCTCGCGGCGCGTTCGGCGCCGTTTCTGGCGTACACCCAGCGTATCCGCGACCGGTACTGGGCGTAGTGCTCGTCGCCAGCCCCTACCACCTGGCGCAGGACCCGGCCGAGGCCGCGCTCGGAAAGCCGTACCCACCGCTCGGCCCGCTGGTCACGGTGGCGGAGCTGCGCACGCGCGGCGTGGCGGCGTCGTTCTACGATGCCACGTTCGCGACAGGGCCCGAGGCCTTCGCCGATGCGTTGGCGGGCCACCGGCCGGGTCGGGTGGCGTTGGTGTCCGACCCGCACGCGGTGCCGGTGAAGATGTGCACCCTCGCACAACGCAACGCAGCCCTCACGATGGTCCGCATGGCCCACGACGGCGGTGCTGAGGTGCTCGTGGCCGGTCCGGACGCGACGGACCACCCCGAACCCTACTTCGCCGCCGGTGCCTCGGTCGTGGTGCGCGGGGAACACGACACCGCGGTGCTCGAGTGGGCCACCGTCGGGCTCCCCCACGGGGAGGTGCGTCGACCCAACCGAACCGACCTCGACGCCCTCCCCGACCCCGACTGGTCGCGGGTCGACCTCCCGGCCTACGCATCGCGGTGGCGGCGCCGCCACCACCGGTGGGAGCTGAACCTCTCCACTGCGCGCGGCTGCCCGTACCGGTGCAACTGGTGCGCCAAGCCGACGTGGGGTCGCACCTACCACGTGGCGTCGCCAGAACGTGTGGCACAAACCATCGCGGCGTTGCGCGCGCGCCACGCACCGGACGGTCTGTGGTTCACCGACGATGTTTTCGCGGTGAAGCCCGCGTGGCTCACGGCGTTTCGGGGTGCGGTGGGCGCCGACCCCCTGCCGTTCCGCTGCAACACCAGGGCCGACCTCGTGCGGGAAGGCGCCTACGTCCGCGACCTCCGTGCGGCCGGGTGCCGGCAGGTGTGGATGGGCGCGGAGAGCGGGAGCGACGCGGTGCTCGCCGCCATGGACAAGGACCAGACGCGCGCCGACATCGAGCTGGCCGTGCAGCGCCTCCGCGCGGAGGGCATCGCGGTTGGCTTCTTCCTCCAGCTCGGCTACCCCGGCGAGACCTACGCCGACGTGATGGCCACCCTGGACCTCGTCCGCCGCCTGCATCCCGACGAGATCGGGGTGAGTGTCAGCTACCCGCTCCCGGGCACGCCGTTCCACGCCAGGGTCAAGGACCAGCTCCACAAGGCCAACTGGGCGACCTCGATGGACAACGAGGTGCTCTTCGCCGGCGCCTACCCGCAGCCGTTCTACGACGCGGTGCGCGAGGTGCTCCGCGCCGAATCGGCGTGGTGGACGTGGCGGCCCTCGCGCGGGCGTGCGGGGCTCCGGCGTACGGCGGCGCTGCCCTGGCACGCAGCGCGGTGGCCGGTCGAGCGTGCGCGCATGCGGTGGTACGGACGGGGGTGAGGGGAGACGAGGGGGGCGAGGCGCCGCGACCGGCGTCTCGTCGGGCCGGGGCGGGCGCGCCTCGCGCGGGAAGCGGGCGTGGTCGTGCCCTCGGGATCGCGACCGCGTCGTGATACGGTGGCGCATGTTCGCCACCCTCGCCGTCTTCTTCTCCGCGTGCACGCCGGTGCACATGTTCGTCCCGCCCGAGGTCACGCCCACCTACGTGCCGGTCGCCGGCCGCCAGGGGTGGCAGGTCGGGCAGACGATCACCTTCGCCGACGTCACGGTCGACCGGATCGAGCGGTACGGCAGCGCCGAGGGGTTCTCGTTCGTGGGCCTGGGCACCACCGAGGCGCAGAAGGTGTGCAGCTTCGACGTACGGCGGGGCGAACGCATGGCGCGGATCGGGTGTGTGAGCACCCTGGCCACGATCGACTTCCAGCAGCGGTTCGGTGGGCTCGGGGTCACCAGCACGCTGGAGAGCAAACACGCCTACGTGTGCGAGCGCGCCGACGACGGCGGGCGCGGGTGGCGGCTCCTGCTCATGGGCGCCGACGCCGAGCACAGCTCCGGCGTGCTCGAGATCGGCGACACCCGGTACGAGGTGGTCGACCAACACAAGATGGAGGTGGGGTCGGTCGTCTCGTTCCAGGCGCTCGGGTACAGTTTCCGCCAGTCCGCGGACGGCAAGGTGGTGGGCCTGGTGGAAACGGTGAACGACGGGCGCGTGTGGATGGACGAGAGCCTCGACCACGCCCGCTTCGCGATCCCGGCCGCGGCGGCGGCGCTGTTGAGCTGCAGCGGCGCGGAGAAGCCGGAGGGATGAGCGGGGGGAGGGGCCGCGCGCTCAGGGTGCGGCGGCGCCCACGGGCGCCACCGACGCCACCGACGCCGGTCCCTGCCCGTGCGGCACGCCGAGCCCCTGGCCGTCCGCGTCGGCGTGCAGCGCGTTGTAGAGGCGCCACACGAGGCTGAGCTGGGTGTCCTCGAGGAGCAGGTCACCGATCCGGCACGCCACCAACGGGTCCAACCCGAGGATCTCCACCACCTTGCCCCAGCGCTCCTTTGCGTCGGGGTGCCCGCTCCGTGCTTCGGCCCACGCGCGGGCGAAGTCGATCGCGCCGGTGAGGCCGGCGCGCGTCCGGGACTGGAACGCTTCGACCGTGAGGTACCGGTACAGGAGCGCCTCGTCCGTCCAGTCGAGCACCTGCCGGAGCGAGAACGGCACGCGCAGGTACAGGGCCATCGGGTTGGCGTTGCACAGGTGCTGCGCGTCGGTGATGCCGTCCTCGGCGAGGCGGTCCGCGTCGCCGAGGGACATGCCCGCGATGTGTTCGAGGGGGCGGAGGGCGCTCGGGGCGCGGGTGTCACCCAACACCCGCCGCGCAAGGTTGGTGATGTACCCGTCCGCCATCGACGGTGCCGCGCCGACCAGGAAACAGGCGAGGTTCTGGCTCTCCGAACCGAGTTCCAGGCCCGGGAACTCCGACACGAACGCCGCCAGGAACGCTCCGGTGATCAGGGTTCGGCTCTGCGCAACGAGCACCGCGACCGAGGGGTCGCGCGTGGCCAACCGTCGGCCCAGGGTCACCAACAGGTTGAAGTACGCGCCCAGGAACCCGATGGCCGCGCCGCGCACCCAATCCTGGCTGAACAACGCGAGGTGGCCGGCGTGCGTCTGGGACCCCTCGGCCCGTTGGAACTCCCCGACCTGGAGCGCCACGAACGCCGTGAGGCAACAAACGAGGATGACCCCCGCCGCGATGCGCCACTTCTCGCCGGAGGTGTCGGCTTCGTTCTTGAGGACCACGCGGAAGGCCGCCCCCGACACGGCGCGCGGTCCGCTCCCGCCCGGGGCCCGAGGATGGGCCATCCCCGGTTCGTTCACGTAGTTCTCGGCGAACTCGCGACGACCGTCCAGGAGCGCCCGGTAGGGGAAGTAGATGAGCAGCGCCGGGAAAAGCGACAGGATCACCCCCCACGGCAGGAAGATGCCCGGGGTGCACATCGCCTCCCAGAGGTGGTTCCATCGGGCGACGAAGACGCTGCAGAAGATCGTTTCCTGGCAGAACATCGGGACTCCGGGGACGGCGTGGGAGCGGGGTCGGAGACGTCGTCAGGCCCGGGGGGGCACCTGGATCTCGAAGTGCACGTGATCGTCGTGCCCCGCCAGCGGGCTGCACAGGCCCTCGGCGATGAGCACCGCGTCGTTGAGGTAGGCCCGGTCGAACCCGGGGCAGGTGCGCAACGCGGCGAGCTGGGCCCGCATCGCCGCGCGGTCGTAGTGGGGCGAGGCGGTCTCGAGTCCGCCCGCGGTGCCGTCGTGGTTGGGCAGCCGCAGGTCGCAGACCAGCCCCGTCTGGTGTCCCTTGTGGGGCGGGGCCTTCCCCCCGCGGGCGGGGCTGGCGTCGTTTGCGGTCAACGGCGCGGCTCCCGGGTGGGCGCTCCGGTAGCCCCCCTGGTACGCCGCCGCGGCACCCGCCAACACCCCGTTGAGCCAGCTCGTCGCAAAGCCCATGGCCGAACCCTGGGTGGCCTCGTGGTTGTGGTAGCCTGGGCGGTCCGGCAGGAGTGCCTCCCAGCGCGGGGCGTTGGCGGCGCCGAGCCACCGGAGGGTCTGCCCGTCGACATCGACACGACCGTCGACGCGGGTGTGGCGCACCACGTCCACGCCCTCCTTGATGGCCTGAAACAGCTCGATGGCCGCGACCAGGTCGGCGCTGCACACCCCCCCGGGTCCGGGCAATGCCCAGCCGAAGCCGAGCGCGACGAGCCGCGCCCCGACGGCCGTCACGTCCGCCGGATCGTTGACGCCCTTCCGACCGACGCTGTGGGAGATCACGAGCATGGGAACCCCACCGGCACTCCGGCGCCCGGCGCGCGGAGCCCTGCGGACCCCGCTGCCGTCGCGCGGATCGGCGCAATTTCTCCCGGGAGACTCGGCTGCGTACGGATCACGATCATGCGAACCCTCCACGGGGCGAAAGAAACACTCTCCGGCCCCGACGTCGGCGCGTGGGGGAGTGTGTGATTCGGGCCGAGGAGATTGTCCCTCGGGCTTCGCCCCCGGGCAAGCTCTCCCCCCGGGAATCGTCGACCTTCTCGCGGCCTGTCGTCCGCGTGGCGGCGGCACCTGCCCCGCGAGGACTCCGAACTCAGCGCGGTCCTTCCCACCACACGACCATGATCGAGTGACGACGGAACTTTTTTCGGATCGACATTCTCGCGTCACCGCCCTTGCGCTTCCCTCGCCCCAGGGAGGACACTGGCCGTCGGAAGCGACACCAGGACCAACGGAACTGGGGTGTCGCGACGCAACTCTCGCGGAGCCCACGATGTCGACGGTCGGTGACCTCTACGAATGGATGAAGGCCTGGGAGGAGCACGGGGCCGTCGGATCCGGGCCTGCCGAGGTGCGGGACGCGGCCGAGTCCCACCCCGGGCGCTACCGGAGCGCGCT
Organism: Pseudomonadota bacterium; assembly: GCA_005776735.1. Lineage (GTDB taxonomy): Bacteria > Myxococcota_A > UBA796 > UBA796 > SXON01 > SXON01. The sequence goes on along the minus strand of SXOM01000435.1, from coordinate 5,296 downwards.
GACCGCGCGCTACCCCGACCCGCTCTTCCGGCCGCTCTACACCGGCCCCCAGGTGGTCAAGGGCACCACGGAGGGTCCGAGCCCTCACGACGACCGCGCGTCGTTCGCGGAGCGGAAGTGGAAGAACTACCTGGATGAGCACAGCACGCCGATCGCCGAGCACGGGTGGCGCGCCCCGAGCATCAACACCGCGGACGTCTTCGAACGCGCGACGGTCGTGGCCGAGGCGCTGGTGGCGGCCCGCGCGGCCCACCGCCGCATCCACCCGGTTGCGGCGGGCCACTCGGCGAGCGCCGTGGCCAAGCCGGACGACCACGGTCACCTCATCACCGCGGACGGCCTGGGTGGCGTGGGCGCACCCGTCTGCGTGCGGGCGGGGGTGCCGACGGGCCACCTCCGCATGGCCGGCGCGGGCATCCGGCTCCGCGCCCTCAACCAGGCCCTTGCCGCCGAGCGCCTGAGCCTCCTCAACCTCGGCGGCTATGACGGCCAGACCCTCGCCGGTGCGCTCTTCACCGGCACCCACGGCTCCGGGCTGCACCTCCCGGCCCTCTATGGCACGGTCGCCTCCATCTGGCTGGTCACGCTCGATGCCGCCGGAGCCCCCCTGCTCCGCGTGGTGGAGCCGGCGGGCGGGATCTCCGACGCCACGGCGGTGGCGGCCGGGGCGAGCAAGGCCGGCCTGCGAGCGCAGGTCGATCAGCGCGACGACTGGTTCGATGCGGTCGTCCTCGGCATGGGCTGGTTCGGGATGGTCGTCGCGGTGACGTTGCAGGTCCAACCGGAGGAGTGGATCGCGCAGACCAAGGAGCTGATGCCCCTGGCCCGCGCCGCTGCGCGCCTGGAGGAGGACCAGGCCGCGGTCGAGCGCCTGGAGTGGGTGCTCAACCCGCAGCCGGTCTGGCAGCTCGACGGCACCTGGGACCACAGCTGCCTGGTGGTGAAGCGCACGACGATCCCCCGACCGGCGGGTGGCAAGGCCCGGTGGCCGACCACCCGCTTCCTCAGCTACGTCGACGACCAGATCGGCGAAGCCGCCGGCTCGGTGACCGCGCGCATGGCCCAGGTGCTGGCCGGACGGCAGGGTGTGGCCCCGCTGCTCCACAACACGCTGGGGTCGCAGCAGTGCCAGCGCTTCGCCACGGCGATGCCGCAGGCCCTGGTGCTCGCCGCGGGCAACCACTTCCTCGCCAAGAGCTGCGAGCTGTTCGTCCCCTATGCGCAGACGCTCCCGGCGGTGCACCGGGTCCTCGAGGTCGCGCGGGCCGAGGCCGCCGCCGGCCGGAGGTTCAACGCCCCCATGGGCGTGCGCTTCTGCGCGCTCACGCGGGGCTGGTTGTCGCCGACCGATCGGGGGGATGGCCAGCCCAGCGCGAGCATCGAGGTGCCGATCCTCCTCCCCCGGCGGGCCGGGCACCCCCGCGTCCCCGCGGTGGACCGCATGCTCACGACCATGATCGACGCCCTCGCGCAGGCCCCGTACGGCGCTCGCCCGCATTGGGGTCAGTTCCATCGGCTCGACGCGGGGTCGCTCCCCCGCTTCTACGCCCCACACCGGATCGCAGCGTACGCCGCGGCCCGACGCGAGTTCGACCCCACCAACCTCTTCGGAAACGCGCTCTCCGACGCGTTGGGATTCTGACATGAACCCCCTGTCCATGAAGCGGATCTCCACCAGCGCCGCGCCCGCGGCCCGGCACGACGTGGTCGTGGTCGGGTCCGGCTACGGCGCTGCGGTCGCGGCGCTACGGTTCAGCAGGGCCGGGCGAAAGGTCACCGTGCTCGAGCGCGGGCGGGAGTGGCGACCCGAGGACTTTCCGAGCACGCAGGCGGAGACGCTCCCCGAGCTCCAGGTGCTGACCCGCCTCGGTCGGATCGGCCGCTCCGATGCGCTGGTCGAAGCGCGGACCAACGGCGACGTGGACGTCGTCCTCGGGATCGGGCTCGGCGGAGGCTCCCTCATCAACGCGGCCCTGGCGGTCACCCCCGACCGACGCGTTTTCACCGGCGAGGACTGGCCCGCGGTTTTCCGGACCGACCCGGACGGTGCGCTCCTCGCCCGGTGGATCCCCCTGGCGCGGTCGAGCTTGCAGAGCATCCGCATCCCCGACTCGCACCTGAACCCCGCGCGGACGGCCGCCCTCCGCCGCGCCGCGGCCGCCCTGGGGGCGAGCGTCGACTCGGCCGAGATGAACATCGCGTTCGCGGACCGCGCAAGCGGCGCCGGCGTCCACCAACCGGCCTGCACGCGGTGTGGAGACTGCGTCACCGGCTGCCGCGTCGGGAGCAAGAACACGCTGCGCATGAACTACCTGCCGCTCGCTGCGGCCGCCGGGGCGCAGCTCCACACCGGCGTGACCGTGCGCTCGATCGCCCGCCACCCCCAGGGGTGGCGCATCTTCGCGGAGCACGGGGGCGACGAGGTCGCCTTCACCTGCGCGACGGTGGTGCTCGGTGCCGGCAGCCTCGGCTCGACGGAGATCCTCCTGCGGAGCGCCCAGGACGGCCTGGAGGTCTCCCCGCGCGTGGGGCGCCGGTGGAGCGGCAACGGGGACGTACTCGGCATCGCCTACAACACCGACCACCCCATCAACGACATCGGCTACGGCCCGCTTCCGGTCGATCAGGCCCACCCGTGCGGCCCGGCCATCACCTCGTTGTTGCGTCACGACGCCGCCGCGCTCGCGGACAGCTTCCTCATCGCGGACGGGAACATCCCGGGACCGCTGGCCCGCGTCCTCGTGCCGGCCCTCGCGTTCCTCGGCTCGCTTCCGGGCGCCGACACGGACAAGGGCGACGAAGCGGCCGAGCTGAAGCGGAAGATCGCCAGCGAGCTCGGCGGCCCCTACGTCGGCGCGATGCAGCACACCCTCGCGCTCCTGATGATCGGCCACGACGCGGCGACCGGGCGTCTCCAGCTCGGCGCCGAGGGGGTGCGGACGGCGTGGAAGGACCTCGGGGGCACCCCGGCGTACCGGGCCAAGGTCGAGGCGCTTCGTAAGGCCACCGCCGCCCAGGGGGGGCGCTTCATCGGCTCGCTCGGCTGGGACACGACCCGAGGCGGCCGCATGGCCACCGTTCACCCGTTGGGCGGCTGCACCATGGCCGACGACGCCCGCACCGGGGTGGTCGACCATCGGGGGCGGGTGTACTCCGGCGGCAAGGGGACGCAGGTGCACGACGACCTGTTCGTGCTCGACGGATCCATCGTTCCGACCTCGCTCGGCGCGAACCCGCTCCTCACCATCACCGCGTTGGCCGAACGGGCGATGGCGATCGAGACGGGAGAGGGTTGATCGGGTCGCGGGGCGCGGGCCGGGCGCGTGGGCGTCGCGACCGTGGGACTGTAGAAATTCGCTGCGCCGTCGGCAGCAGCGTTCCGCGCCAAAGTGACAGAGTTGCGAGGGCCAGCGCATCCTGGAGTGGTTCCCGCCTCGAGTCGGCGTCGTTTGCCGTTAGAAATTGGACTTTCCTGCGAATGCGCGTTTCGTCTTGGCGTATCATCCACACACCGAGGTCACCGTGGCACCCATTCTCCTCTTCGCCGTTTCCGCCTGCGAGCCGGAGTACCAGTTTGTCGACGTGTCCGACAAGACGGACTCGGGCAGCGAGGCCGAGCGAGAAATCGACTACGTTCAGTTCACCTACGAGTGCGGCAACCTGGAGCAGGAGGCCGCACAGCACTTCACCGAGGGTGCCGAAACCCACTCGATGATTGGGCAAGTGTTCACGCGAGATGAGTCGTGCTCGGATGGCGACCCGGACCCCGATTGTGTGTACGACCTCGACGGCACGTTGAGCCACACCGACGAGTTCGACATCTCCCCCGCTTCGTGCACCGAAACGGTCTTCTACGACTACTACGTGGAGGTGACCGCCAGCGCGGAGCTGGACGCGGTGGTCTCGAGCTTCGGTGTCAGTGGGAACATCGAGTACGGCACCTACGTACACATCGAAGGCCGAATCCTGTGCAGCGCGAGCGTCAGCTACGGCTCGCCGACCGAGCAGGCCTCGTTGGCCGCATACGCCGCAGAGAACGACGTGCAGGGCGTCGACGGGGGCGCCGTTTGGAAGGCGGAGATCACGCGGTGGACGATGGAGCAGCACGAGTACATCGGCGCGGAAGCGGCGGCGAACGACCCGACCGGCGCCCTGAAGATCAACGGGAAGTTCTACTCCTCGACGGGCTCGGTCGAGACGTACTACGAGACCTACCTCTGCATCCACCCGTTCGAATAGCGTCATGCACGTACCCTCCCTTCCAGTCGTGTTTCTGGCGCTGGCCGCGTGCGACCCCTGCGATTCGGACCCCCAGCTCTGCGAAACCGGTGTGTACCAACCTCCACCGCCCGACGACGAAGAACCGGCGTTCAACGGGCGCGTAGGGCTTGGTGTGGTGAGTTGGTACGGTGAGTTCGATCTGTCGGCGAGCGGTCTGCGTTCCACCTACGGGTTGGGAGTCGTGACCGATGACCTCATGGTCGCCTGCGTGCTGTACGGCGAGCAGTCCGGGGGCGGAACTCCGCCGGATGGTTGTCCAGATTGCAATTGGGCATATTCGGTGGAGCGCGTGGGCGGGGGGACCGCAGGCGACCACTGCGAGGATTGGCTGGACGGCGTCGGGACCCTGTTCGAGTACGACTACGACGCGGTGTGGTGGGGCACAGAATCCGTGACGGCCTGGGGGATGGCGACGTCGTACACCTATTGGTACGATGGTGAGGCGTTCCCGCTGGAGAATGCTCTGTTCGTCTACTACGAGGAACTTGGTTGGTATCTTCGGCATTACGACATCCCCGGGGACGGCGTGGATCAGGTCCGGGAGGAGGGCGACCCCCTGGTCGTCGTGGCGCCCCTGGTCGGAGAGGGCAACTACTACTACGTGTACTACTTCAACTACTGACCTGACGACAGGACGGCGAGTTCGTGCCCGGCGCGGAAATCCGCCGGCGCTCATGCACCATAAGCCCCCTGGGATTTCCATGACCGCGGTGTAAGCCCCCTCGGATTTCCGCTTTTGGTCGCTCGCGCGGCCGTGCAGCCTGAAAACCGCAGGTTTGCTCGTGGTGGCCGCGTCGCTGGTGTGCTCCGGAGGGCGGAAAACGGAAATCCGAGGGGTCTTATGCCCGCCTCGCGGAAATCCGGCGGCGCTCATGGGTCATAAGTGCCAGCGGATTTCCGCCTCGCGCCTCGCGCCTCGCGCCTCGCGCTCGCGCCTCGCGCCTCGCGCTCGCGCCTCGCGCCTCGCGCCTCGCGCCTCGCGCCTCGCGCCTCGCGCCTCGCGCTCGCATCGCCG